>CAZCKW010000131.1:0-2696 GCA_964499375.1 uncultured Dehalococcoidales bacterium | reverse complement strand
TTTGTAGACCATGCTGCCTGTGCCCACATAGCCAGGAATCAAGGCTGGTTTGAGGCCGAAGGATTAAAGGTCACTACTTTTAACAACTACATAACCGGTATGGCTCTGGCTACCGCTCTGGGCAGGGGCGACATCAATGCGGCCTATCTCTGCCTGATTCCAGCCATATGTGCCTATTCCAATGGCAAGGTCCCAATAAAGGTTGTTGCCGGGACACATAAGTATGGCTATGGCCTGCTCATTGATCCTAATAAGGTGAAAATAGTCAAGGATTTAGAGAAGCCCGATATTCGCATTGGCTGCCCAAGAGAGGGCAGCCCTCCTGATGCGCTCCTTCATAAGATGATAGAAAAGTATCAGCTTGATGAAAATAAAATATTAAGCAAGGTTCAGCGCATGCCTCCACCCAAGGTGCTCCTCGCCATGAAGATGGGGCAGCTGGATGTCGGTTTCCTTTGTGAACAGTTCCCTACTATGGGCGAAGAGCTGGGTTTTAAGGTGCTCCTGGAGGCCCAGGATGTCTGGCCTGAAATGCAAGGAAGCGTTTTAATAGTAAGTGATGACCTTATTAAAAACCACCCTGAGATAGTTAGAAAACTGGTAAAAATAACTGAGCAAGGGACACAGTATATTCACGAGCACCCCGAAGATGCGGCAGCAATTGTCGCCAGCGAGTTAACAGTGGCTGGCAAAGAAGTTTTGCCTCTTGAGATAGCAAAAATCGCTGCTGGATTAGAGATTACCCCTGAGGCTATATTGAGGTCTCTAACCACCAAGATGGAATGCACCACTGCTATTGACCCAGCGATAGTTCAGGAAGAGATAGATTATTTGGCAAAACTAGGCTATATCGAGACCAGCTTTAATGCTGAAGAGATTCTGGATTTGCGATTCCTTAAGTGATGAAAAGGCTAAAACAGCTTAAACCGGGGTGGGGCATAGTACCCATAGTCATATTCCTGGGAATATGGGAACTGGTCGCTCGCTTAAATTTCACCCCAGGTCAATTTTCCTTCCCTGCATTCTCAACAGTGCTAATGGAGTTCTATTACCTGACAGCCAACGGGGTGCTGGGAGATAGTTTTTTTAGCAGCCTGGTCCGGGTTTTAATCGGCTTTTCTACCGGTTCCATTGCCGGGTTGGCTGTGGGAATTATAATGGGGTGGAGAGAGGTTATTAACAAAGCATTGAACCCCATAGTCAGTCTACTTTACCCCATTCCAGCCCTGGGCTGGCTGCCTCTGTTGATGCTTTGGCTCGGAATTGGAGAGGCTTTGCCCATAACCATAATATTTATATGCTCCTTCTTCCCCATCCTCTACAACACAGCTACCGGCATTAGAAGTGTAGACAGGAATTACGTACAGGTGGCCAGAACATTAGGTGCCTCCGACATTAAGATTTTAACCACGGTCGCCATGCCCCTGGCCCTACCCAATATTTTTACCGGTCTGAGACTGGAAGCAGGAATGGCATGGCGAGTGATAATAGCTGCCGAGATGGTAGCCATTCCCACCGGAATTGGAGCACTTATGATGAAAGCTGAAAGCCTGATGCGTATAGATATCATCATAGTTTGCCTGATAGTACTGGCCGTGATGTGTCTCTCCTTTGAAAGGTTCTTTGCTTTCTTGGAAACGAGGTTGACCAGCCAGTGGAGGTAATATGCCATCAATTGAGCTTAGAAATATTTCCAACTATGTTTGCCAGAATGTCAATCTGAAGATATTCAATAAGGAATTGCTGGTATTATTGGGACCAAACGGTGCCGGGAAAACTACCTTGTTGAATATCATCGCTGGACTGATTGACTATCAGGGGTCAGTTCTTTTTGATGGTAAGGCGGTAGACAAACTGCCTGCTAGCAAAAGAAGGATAGGTTATCTGTTTCAAGAACTGGCTCTATTCCCTCACCTCGATGTCGCCTCCAATATAGCCTATAGTTTAAAAGTCCAAAAGCAATCTCAGAACGAACTGGAAGCCAGAGTTGAGAAACTGCTCCAAATGATGAAAATTAATCACCTATCGCATCGCTACCCAAAAAACCTGAGTGGCGGTGAGAAACAGCGAGTGGCTCTGGCCAGAGCCCTTGCTCCAGCTCCTGATGTCCTGCTTCTGGATGAACCACTGAGCAGCCTGGACATGCAAACCTCAAAATACCTTAAAATGGAGCTAAAACAAGTCCTCAATAAGCTGGGAATTACCACCATATATGTAACCCATGACCTGATAGAGGCTGAAGAAATGGCTGATAGAACAGCCATAATCCAGGGCGGTCGCATACAACAGGTTGCAGCACCGCTAGAGGTATTCTTTCATCCCAACAATGATCTTGTCTCTGATTTTATTGGAGCACCAAATATTTTAAACTGCGATTACTGCCGAAGCTTGGGGCAGGGAATCGTGGAGGTTAATTGCAATGGGCTGAAAATAATAATCCCTCATGATGGAGATATGATTCACAGGATTGCGCTGCTCCCCGGAGATATATATATTTCCAATACCAACCCCCCGGGACCACAGATGAACCGCTTTAAAGGGCTTATCACCTCTATTAAACCTACCGGTAATACAACCAGAGTCGAGGTTAAGGTAGAAAAAAGGATTTTACTGGCTGAAATGTCCCGCCATATATTTGAAGACATGGATTTAGTGGTGGGTAAAGAGGTCTTTTTAATATTAAAGCTGAAAAGAAT
>CAZCKW010000130.1:0-2722 GCA_964499375.1 uncultured Dehalococcoidales bacterium | reverse complement strand
ATCGCGTCGCCGTAGGCAAATTTGTGAAGGTTGAAGTGATAAACACTATCTAATTTCTCGAGTTCATCGTACACCGCTGCTGTCACGCCCTGCTCACTGGCAATATAGCCATCTCCAAGTTCCAGATATATATGTAATGCTGGCTTATTATCGATTACTTCCTTGCGAGCTGTCCAGTCCACATAAGGAATGCCGGTGTTTTCAATTGCCTGCCAGACTAGCTTCTCCGTAATGTGACCAAAACCAAATATAATGATAAGCTCATCAGCTCTTTTTTCAAACACCATTTGTGGTATATCAATGTTTAATTTATCATTTCGCAATGAAGTTATCCTGACCATATCGCCAATTCTATATCGGATCATAATGCCACCATGAAGATTGGTAATGACTATCTCATAATTCTCACCGGCTTTCACCTCATCCAGCAAGATAGTCTTTGGCTGGTAAGAATGGTCCAATTGCCATTTGAACCATTCCCTCTCAGGGATAAACTCAAAGAAGTTGAGATTGGGAATAAAAGTCATACCTCCGTAATCCCAGGTCTGGGTAGCATAAATACCGCCTTCGGTTCCGGCATATATCTCAAGGGGACGTCTACCCCATAGCTCCTCCACTCCCTTGTTGAAAATGGCGCTGTCGGTGCCACCGCCTATAATTGCCTTAAGCGACCACAGGTCTTTGGGCAGCATAGGACGATGAGCTAGCTTGCTCTTGACTAATCCTGTAATTAAGCGAGCACATGCCTTAGGGTGAGATAATAAAAAACGAGTCTCAACCTTCATTACCCCTTGCTTAAACATCTCTCCAACATAAACCATGATAGAGGGCAACCCACCACAACTATCAAGACCCTGAGACAAAGCCTCCTTAAAGCCAATTTTTATCCTCTCTTGAAAGGCTGCCCCTTCATTATTAGAAGGCAAGAAATCGAACCCAAGTGCCCGTTGCATCATGTATCCCACCATGCCTGATCCATAATTTTTGGACCCTACAGTGTTCAGGGCTTTCAAGTGTTCTTGCGCCAAGAAATCGCCTTTCGGGTTGCAAGAAGCAAAAAGCGCAACGCCACCAGCTACTTTCTCAAACTCATCCAGGAATCCCTCAGATGTGGGCACCCTTTTGACATTGTACTCACCAGGCTTGCCTATTGTGTGCACCCATTCAGCTGGCTTAGCAGGCAATACCTCCTCCCTTCGTTCCTCAAGCTCGGGAAGGTAGTCAGCATAGGTAGTCAAAGGCATCATCTCTCTGAATTCCTCTACTGTCTCAGGCATGGCGCCACCCATTATCTTTCTGCCCAGTTCACAATTTTTCAATAGCTCTATCTGCTCCAAAAGCAGCCTCTTCTGGATATCCATAAATTGCTCCAGGCTGAGGTCGATAAAGCCACAGCACATCTGCCACAGCTCGTCCTTCCTGCCCTGGCGTAATAAATCAATCGGTCTTGTCATAATGTACCTCCTTCTTTTTCCATAGCACTTTCAGTTCTCCTGCTGTATCACTCCGAGGGAGCGAGGGGCTCAAGTTTCAGGAACACCCGTCAGAATGACAAAGGAAAACCTACTAACGTGAGGATACTATGACAGGCCCGAATTTTATTGGGAAGTGTTTATGTTCTAGAACATAGTTCTATTTGAACCTGTAAGAAATATGACTGAGGAGAAAAAGCGAGGCAATAATGAGGCTTTAACCGCTCTTGCTTTTTACCGAGCTACCTAAAGCTTGTAACCTCTGGCTTAACTGCTGGAATTCTTCGTCACCGGTCTGTTTACCCAGTTCCAACCCATAACTGATAAAGAACTCCAGGAAACTGCGTAATAGCTGTTTCGTTCCTTCCTGAAACTGGCGGAACTCCTCCCTGCTTACTCCATTACGCTTATTATTGTTTTCCTGCAACTGCTTATCTATAAGCAAGTTAATAAATTCAGTAAAGCTCAGGTCACCACGATTTTCATCTATTCTCTTCACCACTTCAGCATCCACTATCAACATTCGCTTGTCGTTCATACAACACTCCTTCTCAATCATTCTGGACACAGCAACACATCACTGAATGACTTGCTATCATCCAAAACGACAGCTCAATATTAGATTATATTAAACAGGGGGGATGACCTTCACAATCTTGTTTTCAGTCATCCTCCCTGGCCCCTCGCAATTTTCAGGCTCTATGCTCCATTGCCATCCCGGAACTCGAGCACTTCCATAATGCTATCAATGTTCTTAAGTAAGTTCAATCCCTTATCCGTCACCTGATAGGTAACAACCGGATTACCCACTTCTACCCGATTAATAAACTCGTGACCCAATAGAAAGCCAAGGTACTTCTGTATCTGCGTGTAACTCATATTAGCGCTGTACATAATTTCTGTTTTGCCAGCACCATTTTCACCTACCCGCAGCATATCCGCTATGATCTCAACGTTAGATCGACGATTATTCATTATCCTATTCTGCCTAATATTACTATCGTACTGTTACTATTTTACCATAGTGATAAAATATGTCAACATTTAACGAGATGATGTGCTTTATTTTGGGCTTTTATGTCTATCTCCTGTTAAGGAGAAGCACGATAATAGCCACGATCGATAAAAATGCCAGTACACCGACGGCAAACCAGACCCAGAATGGTGTCTGTACCGGAGGTGCAGGCGGTGTAATTGCCGGCGGAGCTGGCTCTGCCTGCTTCGGTATTACAGTAAAAATACCTACAGTA
>CAZCKW010000129.1:0-2727 GCA_964499375.1 uncultured Dehalococcoidales bacterium | reverse complement strand
GTTTTTCCCGTATCGCCCTAAAAATCCGCACCACGCAATGTACACCGATTTCATGGTTAATAATGTTAAGGAACGGTCTAATGGAGAACTAATCATTGATTTTCTGGGCGGGCCGGAGGTGATACCTCCATTCGACCAGATTGAAGCACTGAGACGTGGTGTGCTTGATATCACTTTTATCGGCGGCAGCTTTGCCGAAAATCTAGTCCCAGCAACCGTATCTTTAAATGCTTCAGAGCTTTCTACCACTGAGGAACGAGCCGCTGGCTATAACGATTATATGAATAACCTCTATGGTGAACATGACCTGTTAATGCTGGGCAGAATACCAGACGGAGGATTCTATCTTTTAACCAATGTGAATACTCCGGAGCCTTACACAGGTTTTCTAGGGCAAAAGTTCGGTCTGGGAGGCACGATGTGGATTCCCTTCTGTGATAAACTTGGCATTATCACCAACGTAATTCCGATAGCTGATACATACACTGGCCTGGAGCGGGGTGTTTTTGACGGCACTGGTAGCAATGCACTAGGAGGGTCTCCTCTGGGCTTTGGCGAGGTGTGCAAGTACCGGATTAATCACAAATTCTGGCCTGCGGGTAACTCGATTAACATGATGAGCCTGGAGCGCTGGAACAGTCTACCCAAGCACCTCCAGGATATACTAATGGAAGAGCAGATTAAAATGGAAAATGCAATGCTGCCTCTACTGGAACAACTGGAGGCGTATGAGGTCAAGCAACTGGAGGGGCAAGGCTGCGAGATGTTTGAGTTTCCACCCGTGGAAGCTACATGGTATGTGAACACAGCTTTCGAGTCTAAATGGGAGCAGTTGAAAGAGACAGCCCCGGAGCATTACCAGGCATTAAGGGATATGCTGAAGAAGTAAAGGTATAACCTTACTTCTTTGACATTTCTGACTATAGCAGAGCGACTTTATATCTGGATGCAGGTGGAAATATCAGTGGGGCAATTCCCACTGATATTTCCACGGAAGAAGCTCTTCTCTCTTAGTTCGAACATCTTGAGAATATTGGGGCAAGAAGTAAAATATGAGGTTTTTGAAAAAGGCTGGCATTGTTTTTGATCGATTTAATGACATTCTAGTATGGCTGGCAGCTTTGCTCCTTACTTTTGTATGGATATCCGTCAGCGTTGAAGTCTTCCTGAGATACTTCCTGAACAGGCCAATGAGATGGACATTTGAGAGCACCGAGAATATACTCGTGTGGATTACTTTTCTAGGCGCTGCCTGGCTGCTCAGAAGTGAAGGACATATAAAAATAGACCTTGTGGTGGCTCGATTAAAACCAAGAGGTCAATTCGTTATTAACATTATTATCTCCATTTTATGTGCAATTGCATGCTTGGTTATTGCCTGGTATGGTGTGAGAGTCGTCTCAGATCAGTTCCAGAGAAACCTTCACTTTGTAACACTTTTAGCACCTCTCATGTGGCCTTTATATACAATTATTCCCATTAGTGGCTTCCTCCTCTTCATCCAGTTCTTGAGAAGAACATATAGATACCTGGCAGATTGGAGGGTGCTACAAGCATCTAGCGAGGTTAGTACAGCTAAGCTATAAACATTACCGCATGAGGTGTTAATACCTATGGAATGGTGGTTAGCCCTTCTCATTATTTTAGGCAGTCTGTTTGTCCTGTTTGCTTTTGGAGTGCCTGTAGCCTTCTCCTTCCTGATAGTTAACATCATCGGAGTAATCGTATTCTGGGGTGGCGAAGGGGGTCTACTTCAGCTTATCGACAGCATTCGTGGTTCTGTGGCCAGCTTTACCTTGCTTCCCTTGATGCTGTTTATGCTGATGGGGGAAATCCTGTTCCAGACTGGAATGGCTTTCAATACAATTGATGCCCTGGATAAATGGATGGGCAGGCTGCCCGGAAGACTGGGTATTCTCGCAGTTGGCGCTGGAGTTTTGCTTTCAGTATTAACAGGTTCTAGTATGGCCAGTGCTGCCATCTTAGGCTCGGCCCTTACTCCAGAGATGGAGAAACGCGGTTACAAAAAAACAATGTCCCTGGGACCTATTATGGGTAGCGGAGGTCTGGCTATGATGATTCCCCCCTCCGGTCTTGCCGTCCTTGTAGCTGTCCTGGCTGAAGCATCTGTTGGTTCTGTTTTGATAGGCGGTATTATGCCCGGTTTGATGATGGCCATCCTCTATGCGAGCTATATCATCCTCAGGTGCTGGCTCCAGCCCTCCATCGCACCATCTTATGAGGTGGCCCCTACACCCCTATCTGAGAAAATTATGCTCGCTCTTAAGTATGTTCTTCCATTAGGCATAGTCATCTTTCTGGTGACCGGCGTTATCCTTATCGGTGTTGCCACACCATCAGAAGCGGCTGCCACAGGCGCACTAGGCAGCTTTGCTCTGGCTGCCATTTATCGCAAGCTGAACTGGCATGTTATTAAAACAATTCTTAACCAGACACTAAGCCTCACGTTCATGATGTTCCTGGTGATTAGCGGAGCTATAGCCTTTGGCCAGGTTCTCGCTTTCTCCGGCGCTAGCACAGGTCTGACCAATATGCTAGCCAGTCTACCTGTATCCCCTATTGTAGTCATAATACTCCTGCAAGTCGTTCTCATATTCCTCGGCATGTTCGCTGGAGATGTAGCCATGATTATGGTTATTACTCCCCTGTTTATACCCATTGTCGAGGCTTTCGGCATGAGCCCGGTCTGGTTCTGTGTTCTCTTAC
>CAZCKW010000128.1:0-2781 GCA_964499375.1 uncultured Dehalococcoidales bacterium | reverse complement strand
AGTGAAAAGCATGGGTGAAAATAATGTCCCAGTTATTATCAAAATCCAAATATTTGAATGGACTCCAGTGCCCAAAGTACCTGTGGCTCCTATTTAACGAACCCGAAAGGATACCCGCCGTTGACGCCGCCACCCAGTATCGGTTTGACCAGGGACACCTGATTGGCGAGCTTGCCAAGAGGCTGTTCCCGGGTGGCATTGATATCCCCAATGAGAATTTCGCCGCTAATCTCAGGCAGACTCGAGAGCTCTTGGAGGGGCATGCCCCACTGTTTGAAGCTGGAATCGGGACTGGTAAAATTTATGCCCGGGCTGATATTCTGAACCCTGTAGGCAAAGATGAATGGGACATCATTGAGGTAAAGAGTTCCACTAGCGTTAAAGACGAACATATCGATGATGTCTCCTTTCAGAAATTTTGCTATGAGAAGTCCGGGCTAGTAATACACAAGTCCTTCCTTGCCTATGTCAACAACGAATATGTTCGAAACGGCGAAATAGACCCCAGGCAGCTTTTTCATATGGAGGATATTTCTGAGCAGGTAGCGGAGGCAAGTCCGGGAATACAGGAACGGGTTGATAGCATGTTTGACATTATCTCTGCAGAGCAGTGCCCCGATACCACCATCGGGAACCACTGCAAAGTCCCCTATGATTGCCCACTGCAACATTTGTGCTGGGGCTTCCTGCCAGAGAATAGTGTCTTTGACCTCTATAGAGGGGGTAAGAAATCCCTGGAGCTATTCGAGAGTGGTGTATTCGCTATCAAGGATATCCCTGATTATTTTAAGCTCACCGATATTCAGCAGATACAAAAGGAGTGCGAGATAAGTGGTGAGCACTATATAGACAGGGAGGAAATCAGGCGTTTCCTGGAAACCTTAAAATACCCTCTTTACTACCTTGATTTCGAGACTATCGGTCCGGCAATACCCCTGTTTAATGGGGTGAGGCCGTACCAGGGTGTCCCTTTTCAGTTCTCGGTGCACATAGTCCATTATATGCAGTCGAAGCCCGAGCATTATTCGTACCTAACCAGCGGTACCGGTGATCCAAGGCTCGGGTTACTGGCTGAGCTTCAGAAGGTGTTGGGTGATTCCGGCAGCGTTATCGCCTATAACAAGGGATTCGAAGAAGGTTGTTTGAAGGATATGGCGGCTGCCTTCCCCGAATACAGCGACTGGATTGAGCAGGTATGTAGCCGGCTGGTTGACCTGCTGGAACCTTTCAGAAACTTCCATTACTATCACCCGGCCCAGAAAGGCAGTGCTTCACTCAAGGCGGTACTACCAGCAATAACGGGCAAAGGATACGAGGATTTGGACATCTCCGATGGCCAGGTAGCTAGCTTCACCTTTCTCGCGGCTACCTACGGTGAAATGCCCGAGGAAGACAGGACAAAGGTAATAGGCGATCTTGAACAGTATTGCGGCCGGGATACTGAGGGGATGATATGGATAGTGGAGAGGTTGAGAGAGTTGAGTGATTAATACGGATTCTCGTATTTTAAGGGGGATTGGACCAATGGCGTTTACAGAACAGGACGTAAAGCAGTTACTCCAGGAAGCACTCAAGCAGGCGCAGTCAGAGTCTGATACAGGTGAGACTACACAGAAAATAAACCTGAATAGATCTCGATCCTGGGTGAAATCCCTTTCTGAACAGTTCAAGAAAAGATACGAAGGTGATTCGGAAATCCGGGTCTTCACGAAGAGCGACTATTCAAACAGAAAGGATTTCGGTTTAAATGAGCTGCTCTACGATATTCTGGTATGCAGGGTTGGCGAAGTAGAATCTTCCCTACACAAGAAAAAACTGTTGTTTATTATGGAGGTTGTGTGGCAGGTCGAGTCGGAGTTCGCTCACAATACTAGAAGTGCCCTTGTAGATTTCAATAAGCTTGTTTTAGGATCAGCCAAGAACAAACTATTCGTTGCCTCACAGGTGAAGAAGGGTACGGAAAACTCATTCCTTAAAGTACTGCAACCCGCAGCCGGTTACTGTACCGGGGACGTTTATGTCGGTATGATCCCTCATCCTGCCAACTGGGTGGACACTGAGAACGATGTTCACCTGTGGGTTTTTAAAAAGTAGATGATATTTATCTCGTGAGAAGGATAAGCACAATATGATTAACTCTAGCTAGGCTTAACACTATCTAAATAGTGTTAAACTTAGCTATAAATAACTTGGTAGATTGGCAGCTTGTTTGTCAAGCTCATTTTGAATTTTTTTAAGGATAAATTTGGGTATAAAATCAAAAAATAGCAATTAAAAAATTTGAGACATTGTGGGACATATGCGGGTCATCGCTTTTCCCGCATTCCTGCCGGTGGCCACTGGCGTTAATTCCCTTGGCAGGGTTGTTGGCGCCTCAGTGTGGCGTCAATCAGGCTGCCAAGTGCCTCTTCCCACCAGGGCAAAAATGGATGGATTGGGTAAATCAGGCGGTCGGTGGAGAACGGATCCGAAGACAGTATCTCGGGGTGGGCATATATCCCCAACATTGCAGCTCCTCCATAGGCAACACCCTTTGTTATCTTTGACCAACCAAAATAATCAGCTATTGGGGACAGAGGCAAGAAGTTTTCGGCCAGGTTCCATTCCAAGAGTGTGCGTAGAGTCCTTCTAATACTGTGAAAGCTGTATCCCTTCTCCACCTTAACGTCAGCCGTGCGGCAGATTCGGTGGAACATGATGGAGAGGGCAGTGGGGGTATGTTGTTTAGGCTGGTAGGCTTCGAAGATTGGCTTCAGGACATTGGGTATCAGGTGCCTAACC
>CAZCKW010000127.1:0-2792 GCA_964499375.1 uncultured Dehalococcoidales bacterium | reverse complement strand
CATACATAATCCGCAGGGTGCTGCAGGCTGTGCTAGTGCTGGTTCTGGTCACTATAAGTATATTTCTTGTGATGCACCTGCTGCCCGGTGACCCTGTTTTGTTGTACGTCAGCCAGGATCAATTGGCGACAGCCATCTCGGAGGAGCAACTTGCCCACCTCTACCACCAATTCGGACTGGACAAGCCGCTTACAGAACAGTATGTGGATTGGATATGGGGTGTTGTTCATGGTGACCTGGGAGACTCTATATTCTGGGGCACAACTGTGAGGGATGAAATCAGCAGAGCCTTACCAGTAAGCCTTTATCTGGGTTTTATAGCCTTTGCCGTGGGTATCATTATCGGTATACCAGCGGGGGTGGTGTGCGCGGTGAGGCGAGGGAGGTGGATGGATACGGTGGTGACCTTTTTTGCCAATATAGGGATATGTGCACCCATTTTCTGGGTGGGCATTTTGATGATATATCTATTCGGCCTTTACCTGGGGTGGCTCCCTATCCAGGGATACACCTCCCCGTTTGAGGATTTCTCCTTGAGTATCCGACAGGCAGTCATGCCGGTCATCTGCTTAGCCTTTATGGGTCTGGCGGGAAACACACGCCAGACACGGTCGTCCATGCTAGAGGTTATCCAGCAGGACTACATCCGCACTGCCTGGTCTAAGGGTTTGAAAGAACGCACTATAATAATGAGGCATGCCTTGAAAAACGGCATCATCCCGGTGGTTACACTGGCCGGCATGCACATACCACAAATCTTTGGTGGCCAGGTGATTGTCGAGACCATATTCAGCATTCCTGGCATGGGCAGGTTGGCAGTGGATGCTCTTTTTAGCTATGATTACGCAGTTGTACAGGGTACTGTTTTGGTGGTAGCTATAATAGTGGTGCTTTGCAACCTCATTATCGACATTTCCTATGGCTGGCTTAATCCCAGGACACGGTATCAATAAGTGAGTGTGGCTTATGTCAGAAAAGAATGTTAAGCAAACAGAATTTGAGGAAATAGCACCCCGTGTTAGCTGGTTCAAGCGCTTCAGAAGGGTGTTCTTCAGCCGAGGGTTGGTTATTTTTGGCCTTGTTGTCATTACAGCGTTGGTAATAACTGCCATTTTTGCCCCTCTAATCGCTACATATAACCCCTATGAGATACAGCTGGATAATATCCTGGCCCAACCGAGCCGTGCCCATCCCCTGGGTACTGACAGCCTCGGCAGGGATACATTAAGCCGCGTAATCTACGGAACCCGGCCTTCGCTGCTGATTGGCCTTGTAGCTATTACCATTGCTGCCGGTATCGGCATGTCACTGGGTCTAATTGCAGGATACTTTGGCGGCAAGATATATGCCATTATCATGCGTATTATAGATACACTTATGTCTTTCCCGATGATATTGTTAGCTCTGACCCTCGCTATCTTGCTTGGTGGTGGGCTCAGGAACATCATAATAGCCCTCGGTATCAGTATGATACCTCCATATGCCAGGGTAATGTGTGCCCAGGCTCTTACTATCAAGGAAAACGACTATATCACCGCGGCGCATGCCATAGGAGCCAGCAATCGACGTGTTATGCTGAGGCATCTCGCTCCCAATTGCTTCCCGCCACTTATAGTTCTAATGACCATGATGATAGGGGGTGCGATTCTGGCTGAATCCAGCCTCAGCTTCCTGGGCATCGGCATAAATCCGCCGGCTGCAGCCTGGGGTGCTATGGTTAATGAGGGCTATCGGTATCTGCTGACAAATCCAATACTTTCCTTTGCTCCTGGCTTGGCTATCATGCTGGTTGTGTTTGCCTTCAACATGGTAGGGGATGGGTTGAGGGATGCGCTCGACCCCAGGCTCAGGGGTGCACTTTAGCTTTTGAACATGAACGATAGTATGCAGGGAAAGGTAGAATGTCAGTTTTATTGAATGTTGAGAACCTGAAAACGCAGTTCAATACGGACGCTGGCCTGGTCAAGGCCGTGGATGGTATTTCCTACCATGTAGATGAGCAAGAAATAGTGGGTCTGGTAGGTGAAAGCGGCTGCGGCAAATCGGTAAGCCAGCTTTCCGTTATGCAATTAATACCAACTCCACCAGGCGAGGTAACCGATGGCAAGGTTATCTTTGAGGGCCAGGACTTGCTCAAGTTCAAGGCTAAAGGGCATGAGATGCGTTCCGTTCGCGGTGCCAAGATAGCCATGATATTCCAGGAACCAATGACATCGCTCAACCCGGTGCTGACTGTCGGTCGACAGCTAACCGAGATGCTGGAGCTTCACCTTGGTATGGATAAGGAAGCTGCCAGGGAACGGGCAATTGAGCTGCTCAGGCTGGTAGGCATCCCAAGTGCAGAAAGCCGCATCGACGACTATCCCCACCAGTTCAGCGGCGGCATGCGCCAGAGGGTAATGATTGCCATAGCGCTCTCTTGCCACCCCAGGATATTGATTGCCGATGAGCCAACAACCGCTCTGGATGTAACCACCCAGGCACAATTACTGGAAGTGATGAAGGACATGGTGGAGCACTTTCGCGCTTCCCTGGTCATAGTGACTCACAATCTGGGTGTCATCGCTCGCTATGCCCGGAGGATATATATTATGTATGCCGGACGCATCGTTGAGGCAGGCACCTGTAAAGATATATTCGCTCACCCATGCCATCCGTATACTATAGGGCTGCTCAAATGTATACCCAGGCTGGATGAGGAGCAAGGGAAAAAACTGGTCCCCATTGTCGGTTTGCCACCCAACTTGATTAATATGCCACCTACGTGCGCCTTTATGCCCAGGTGTCCCTAT
>CAZCKW010000126.1:0-2799 GCA_964499375.1 uncultured Dehalococcoidales bacterium | reverse complement strand
GCAATAAGTACATTATCAGTATGCCAATAATTGGAAGTACTACGAAAATAGTGCCGATGGTATTGATTACAGGCGTTGCACCAAATCGAAGCTGTGAAAAAACATAAATAGGCAAAGTTGTGCTTCCAACCCCAGCTACAAAATAGGTAACAGTAAAGTCATCAAAAGACCAGGGGAAAATTAAGGCCGCAGAAGCGAGGATCGCGGGCAGTAGCAATGGTATGGTTATTTTCCACCAAGTGGTTAATCTGTTTGCACCAAGGTCCGCTGACGCCTCCTCCAGAGTCCAATCGACTCTCGCCATCCTTCCCAAAACAACAAACGTAGCTAAAGGAACGCTGAAACTAATATGGGCTATAAGTATGCTCGGATACCCCAGGGGAATGGGAATCGCCCTGGTGAAAAAGATCAGCAAAGCTCCCCCTGTCACTACATAAGGCATTACAATAGGGAGTAAAATAGTCGTCCTTAAAGCCCTCTTCCCGCGAAATTTATACTTATATAAGCCATACGCTGTTAAAGTCCCTGCTAGCGTGGCTATAACAACAGTAATAATCGCTACGGTAAGGCTCATTTTAAGCGCATTCCTTATAACAACTTTATTAAAGAGTTCAGCATACCATCCCAGAGTGAAGCCCTCCCACTTAATGCCAAATTTGTTATTACTAAAGGAGAAAAGGACAAGAAGAAACACTGGAGCCCACATAAACAGGTAGATCAAAGCGGCTAGGCTTGGTAGTATTTTACTTTTTACGTTCAAAAACTTCATACTATCCTCTCCAACGCTTCTTCTCCACCCACTTTAATACTAAGGTATATTATAAGGAGAACTATAGCAGTTAAAGCTGTGGCTATAGCAGAGCCCACAGGGATATTCCCTACTCTAATATAGTAATGCTCAACCAGATTCCCTACCATCATAACTTTAGCCCCACCCAATAACAGAGGGACAAGCCACTCGCCTAAAGATGGAATAAACACCAATATCGTGCCCGCAATTATTCCCCCCTTGGTTAAAGGCAACGTCACCGTGAAAAATCTTCTGAATGGAGTCGCACCCAGGTCTACAGCCGCCTCTAACAAAGAGGGATCAAGTCCATCCAGTGCAGCATAAATAGGCAGAACCATGAAAGGAAGCCATGTATAAACTAAACCAAACATTACTGCAGTTGAATTGTATAACATCGGCACGGGAGAGGAAATTAAACCGAGATTTAAAAGGATACTATTTATAAGTCCTGTGTGCCCCATTAGCGTCTTCAGAGCATATAGCCTGATGAGGTAACATGTCCACGAGGGTATAATTACGAAGAATAAAAGAATGACTTTCCACTTGCCTCCACTCTTTACAATCCAATAAGCTAAGGGATAGCCTATCAACAGGCATATCATATTCGTCCCAAAGGCAAAAAGAAGCGAGCGGAGGAGAACTATTTCGTATCCACCTCTAAGCAAAGTTCGATAGTTTTCTAGAGTAAAAGTAGGAACAATTTGACCAAAAGGTCCTACGCTTAAGAAGCTGAAATATAAAATAACCCCTAAGGGGCTAATTACAAATAGAACAATCCAGAGTGAGGTAGGCCCTACATAAGGTAGATACGCTTGTGTAGTAAGAAGCCCTTTTATCTCTTTTCTTACACGCCCTTGTGTCTTCCTCACAATTTTAGAGATTAACATTTAGTTTACTGCAATGCCAAGCATGTTTATGCCTTAAAAGGGAGTGGGTTAACCCACTCCCTTTTATTATTCAATCTTAGCTCTTCAACTCTTCCCATAGCGCCGATCTTAGCTCCAGACCTTCACCTGAGTATGCCTCCGGGCTTGCAAGCACAACCTTCTGCAAATATTCTGCAGAAATTGTTAGGCCTGGGAAATTCTTTACTTCTTCGGGAAGATACTCAAACGCTCCTGCATTAACAGGAGCATAGCCAATGATTCCCGTCACATATGCATTTACCTGAGGGCGGAAATAGTAATTCATGAAAAGGTGAGCCGCTGCGGTGTTAGGAGAACCCGCAGGAATCACAAAGGCATCTGTAGCCACAACGGAGCCCTCTGCTGGTAATGCAAGCTCAATACTTGGCATGTCTTGGCGATGCCACCAAACGTCCCCAGTCCATATCTGGTATATCCAAACCTCCTCTTCCATGACTGCCCTTCTCGGAGCAGAATCATAACCCAACAATTTGGGTTTTTGCTCAAGCAATAATTCCTTTGCTTCCCTTAATTCATCTTCGTCGTTTGAATTGTATGAATAGCCCAAGTAAATCAACGCAGCCCCAGGACCATCAACTATGTCGTCCAGCATGGTTATCCTTCCCCAATATTTCTCATCTGGCTCCAATAATGCTGACCAAGAAGGAATGCGAGGATCATCGACGTATTTTGAGTTATAAGCATAACAAGTAACCCCAAAATCGAAAGGCACAGAATATCTAAAACCGTTGGTTTCCCATGGCTCCACCCATATTTTCTCTGCTAATTCTCGTGTTTGGTACTTTTGCACGTTAGGTATCCAGTCGTGGTTTAATTCTTGAACCACACCTAGTGCTTCCAACCTGCCAAATGTCTTGGTGCCTGGGACTACTATATCGTACTCTAGCTCAGGATACAGTTTAAATTTCGCCAGCATCTCTTCATAGTCACCAAAGTAATCTTGGACAACCTCAATTCCGAATTCCTTGGTAAAATCATCGTATAAGTCCTGAGGGAACCATTCAGCCCAGTTGTAAATATTTAGCTGGCCTTCCACCATGGCTTGATCAAAGCAGTCCTGTGGCACAGGGAGACATCCCTCGG
>CAZCKW010000125.1:0-2803 GCA_964499375.1 uncultured Dehalococcoidales bacterium | reverse complement strand
CACTTCCTGGTTTACGGTTATCTTGGAATTTTCCTGGTATCCCTTAGCTGTGTCACCATTCTTTTTCCCCTTCCCTGGGAGGCGGTTGTAATAGCAGCAGGTGCTACCCTGGATCCCTTATTGGTGGGGTTGGTGGCTACAGCAGGTGCCACCATAGGAGAACTCAGCAGTTACTTTGTTGGTTATCTGGGGAAGAAGATGATTGCTGATAAGTATTTGGTAGGATACAAGAAGGCCGAGAACTGGATGAACCGCTACGGAAGCTTTGCTATCTTTCTTTTTGCGCTGTTGCCGATACTTCTTTTTGATCTCATCGGCATTGTTGCCGGGTCATCACGATTCCCCCTGTGGAAATACATCCTTGCTTGCTTTGCTGGTCGGCTCATCAGATGTCTTATAGAGGCTTACCTGGGGTATGGAATATTCAGCTTCTTGCCGCAACTGTGGTGATGTAAGGTTGCAGGTTGGGGTGTTTTTCCTATGCGGCTAGTTTGGGGTGGGTAAAAGCTTCTTTGCCGATAGACGGAGCATCTTTTAGCAGTTTCCACAGCGATTTGTCGCTATAAGACCTTATGCTCACATAACAGGCATCACACTGGTTAGATCTCGAAAAGCCTTCTATCATTTCCTTTTGACTGGAGTATTTATTACGATGTAGTGAGCATGGGACGAAGCTTCCATCGGGCATTACCACAAAGAATCTCTTGCCAGCCTGGCAGTTTGGCATGCCGCCCTGTTCAAAAAATTTGAGGGTGTCTAAGAGTATAGTCTTAGAGTTGGTTATGTGGTAGCCCTGTTCCTTTAATTCTATCAACTTGTATATATTCTCACGCAGAACATCCAGGTCTTCCCTGTCGCTTATGGAGTAAGCTGTATTACCTGTTCGCAAAGCGGTATATGCGCTGTATGATACGGATACATTCCATTCCATGGCTTTTTGTGCTATGGACAAAACATCTTTCAGATTATCTCTTGTGATAGCAGTATTGAGAATAATATCCCGGTAACCAAATCGTGCGAGCTGAGGAATTATTTGATCCAGGTGTTCAAATAGACCTCGATGCCGGCGAAAATCGTCATGCCGCTCGTCTGGGAAATCGAGCGATACCGAAAGCTGGTTTACCCCTGCTTCGTGTAGCTGTAGATAATTGGTCTCGTTTAGTAGAGCCCCATTGGTGACAAATATCAGGTAGGGTAAACCTCCGGATGGCTTGATGGCTTTGACCACATCTACTATGTCCTCTCTCAGTAGTGGTTCCCCGCCAGAGATCTGTGCCGCAGGTGGGTTCATCAGGCGTATTAATCTGGTATACCCTTCGGGTGCCAGCCGCTTTTCGTTCTTTATTAAGCCACCAAGGTCACAGTGTCGACAGTTACAATTGCAGGAAAGTGTTACCTCGAAAGAGAGCACCAGGGGGCGATTTGTTATATAGTTACGTATGCCTCTTCGGGCGAGTTTCAGTCCATCTATTGGGGAGAGATTTGCCATTCTTGATTGTCCAAATTAGCGATCTGGAATTTTAATTAGGTACTATAGCAGATTACGTAGTGGTTGTCTATAGTAAGTTGACATAAATATTTTACATCTGGATTCATCTAGTTTTGACATATGGGGCATAATGTTAAAATGAGTATATGCCAGCGAATTTACCGCCACAGTACTTTGATGCTGAGAAGCGCTACAGGATGGCTAAGGACCCTGAGGAAAAGATTGAGGCTTTGCAAGCTATGCTGGCCATCATGCCCAGGCATAAGGGCACAGATAAGCTTCATGCCGGGCTGAGGCGTAAGATTGCTCAGCTATCACAGGAGGCGGAAAAAAAGTATGCCACAGCCAGAAGGACTGGCTTCTACATTAGCAAAGAAGGCGCTGGCCAGGTAGTACTGGTGGGCCCTACCAATGTGGGGAAATCTCAGCTATTGGCAGCAGTTAGTGAAGCATCTCCAGAGGTGGCTGCCTATCCCTTCACCACTCAAATACTTACGCCGGGGATGATGAAATTCAAAGATATTCAAATTCAACTGGTTGACACGCCGCCCCTGGGGCATAGAAGTGTAAGGATATTGATGTCCAATACTCTCAGGAGGGCTGATATCATTGCTATTGTGGTGGACCTGGGCATCGAGCCAGTCAGTCAGGTAGAAACCACACTTCAGAACCTGAAAGATACCAGGATAGAACCTGTAGTGGGCAAAGGGGGGCAGGCAACTCCCGGGAGCTATCAAAAGAAAATGTTGATTATTGGCAATAAGAACGATTTGAATAATTCAACAAGAAACCGGGAGCAGTTGGGCTCGCAGTATGGTGTAGTATTCCCCATGGTTTCCATTTCTGCCAGGGAAGGAACTGGATTGGAGGATTTGAAGGGGACAATTTATCAAGCTCTGGATATTATACGGGTTTATACTAAAACGCCCGGGAGCAAGGCTAAGCTATCTGAGCCTGTAATTTTGAAGAGAGGAAGCACGGTAAAGGATGCTGCAGAGGATGTCCACAAGGATTTCAGGGACAAATTAAAATATGCTGTGGTCTGGGGTTCAGGGAAATATGGTGGGCAAAGGGTGAGCAAGGCACATATACTCCAGGATGGTGATGTAGTTGAGTTTCATATATAGATTTATCTACCTGTAAAAGGTGCTGGGGTGAATTAGATGTTATGCCGCATGGTAGCGTTAAAGTTACATCCAGGGCAAACTATTTGAAGCTAGTCTGGTAAAATAGTATTGTATTGGCTGATTTCCTGGTCGGGGGGAGTGTCGGAATTGGCAGACGAGCATGACTTAGGATCATGTGCCGAAAGGC
>CAZCKW010000124.1:0-2861 GCA_964499375.1 uncultured Dehalococcoidales bacterium | reverse complement strand
CTCTGCCCATCCGGGAGTCTTGGGCACTCCGTCGTCCTCGCCCATGATATGTTTCTGGAACTGCTCAAAGCCAATGGTGCGAGTAGCAATATAATTCTTATCATAGGTACCCTTGTCTATCCAGACATAGGCTATAGCCATGGCCATAGCGGCGTCGGTGCCTGGTCGGGGGGCTATCCATTTATCGCTTAGAATAGCGGCGGTATAGTTGCAGAAGGGGTCGATAAATATTTGCTTGATCCCCACATCTCTGAGCCAGTAACGCCATATTACGGACTCCTGTCCGCTGTAAACTCCATGCGTGGTATCAGCATCACCTGCCCAATGGATTACTAGCTCGGTATTTTTTAAAGCATCCTCAAGTAAATCATATTGTTCACAGCTTCCCAGCCTCCAGTAGAATCCCCAGCTATGTATGGCTCCCCAGTGCCATCCTTCCCAACTGTCTGGATTGTCAAACATGCCTGTATGACCGAGCATCTCGAAGAATCTGCCAAATGCACCCATCTTATAACCCAGGAGACCCCAATTGGTATGAGATGGCCTAATTGCAGTGATTGCGGCAGGGCCGTAATTACTCCGGAGCCTCTTCATCTCGCCTGCGACTATGTCCATGGCCTCATTCCAGCTTATCCTCTCATAGTTGGATTTCCCCCTGGTTTCGGTGTGTCTATCGCCGTCAGGGTTGAAGTCTATCCTTTTAAGCGGGTATTTAATCCTGTTTTCTGAATGAACCCTTGTTCTTTCAGCCACGCTGAAAGAGGCCAGGGTAGTTTTCCTGGGGGGTGAAAATTTCCTTCCATGAGCTTCGATAGTCCATGACGGTCCGTCATTTTCATCGAACACTATAGGGCGTATACGGGTTATGTTACCATCTGTTACATGAACGGAGATTGGGCCGCCAACTGTGCAGCTGGTAAAAACCTGCTCTGACATAACTTCTCCTCCTTGGTGATCTTTATCTGGCGATAATTAAGTATGGTGACACAGCAAGAGTGTTAATTCTTGGCGTAGTGACGCACCTTGTAATTATAGCGAATAAGATAAAATTTATCCTGGTAAATATAACCCCGCCCCCTACAATTAGTCATTGGTAAGGGGACGGGGCTACACGTTGATTCAATCGTAAGGTATGGGGAATAGCGGTTCGGCTGTAGCCGTTGCGAAGTCATGGGCGGAAAACACTATCGGGCATTCCCATACCCAGGGGTTATCGGTCTTCTGCCATTGACCAAAGAAGATCGGCACTCTGCTGAAATGTATCCCCGGGTCGAACTTCACACGGCGGAGGATTGTCATCATATCGGTTTCCCCTATAGCTTTGCTAACCTGCTCTCCATCAAGTGTGCCTGCTCTTTCAATTGCATCGACAAGAATTTGGACCGCAGGGTAGGCCTCACCTATTCCCTGGTTTAATGGTTCTCCTGTCTCCTCAACCCATCGTTCAAAGAGTGATTGTGGAGTTGTGTCACCAATGCCGGGACAACCCTCAATCAATGGACTCCACTTTACTTCTGTACAGATACCGTTTGGCAGGTCGATACCCCAGGCTGCTACATCATCATAGAAAAGTGCTGCTTTTGAAGCGAAAACCATCTTGGGTTCAAAACCCAGGGTGTGGCATTGCCTCCACATGGTTCCAAACTCGGGGCCAGGGGCATTACCCCAAATTATTTCGCAACCATAGTCCTTCCACTCCTGTATCATGGGTGTGAAGTCCGTAGTTCCAAGAGGGAATAATCCCAGGTTTCTGTCTTCACCCAAAACATCATAGCCCCATCCTTCCAGTGCTCCAGGAAACAGTGCATACCAACCTACGCCGTCTGGGTCATCGGCTGCGAACACCCCCATTCTCTTATTGGTCTGGTCACCGTATATATCCAGCATGCCTTTCCATGTATCCAGTATGCTATATCCAGGTTTACCTGCTCGAAAATCCTCTGGTGCGGGTGGCATGGCTATAGCAAAACCACTGAACCACGTATATTGTCCAGGTTCCTCCTGCATGCCCAACCAGGGTTCCAGAGGGCCAGCTGCAATGATATGAGGTATCTTGTGCTGCTCAGCCATATTAGCCACGCGAATAGGTGGTGGTAGAAACTGTGATAACAGGAAGTGCACCTTGTCGCTGAGAATCATTTGCTCGACAAGGCTTCCCATCTTTAATGCGTCGCTCTCGTTGTCGAGAACTATGAGTTTGACGGGTATTTTACGTCCATATTCTTCTACATATACTCCACCTAGCTTGTTGATATCCTCAACAGCTGCTCTCATCCCAAATGTGTTACCTGAACCGACAGCAGCATACATGCCTGTCAGCGGCATACTGGTACCTATCAGGATTTCTTCTGGACCTGATGGAGTTGGTGCCGGAGCCGGCGCTGGCGCTGGCGTGGGTGCCGGCGCTGGTGCCGGTGCTGGCTTAGCACAGCCGCTAAATATCAACCCGAGTAGTACTACAATTACCAATGGAATTAAGACTAAATTCTTCATTACATTTACCCCCTTTTATTCAATACACCAGTATTTATCAGGTTGCTTCGTTATATTGGCATAGGCGCTACCTCCATACTACGTTACCTGCATGGCATGTACCAAATAAATTGCTTTAAGAGAATTTGCCTAAGACTACAGTGTTACCCCTACGTTGTCAAGGGTGTGTACTCTAGAATGAATTGTGTGGAGAAATGATAAGGAACTTATTTTCAACACCGCTCTTCCTTTGACTTACCCCATTTCTGAATATATTTTTCCTTGGCTTCGGGGTTAACTATATTATGAGGCCACTCTCCTCTCATAACCCTGAATACTTGCTCAGGGACAAGCCGAGCCAGATTAGCAAAGGCTACTCTGTCTTTTCC
>CAZCKW010000123.1:0-2869 GCA_964499375.1 uncultured Dehalococcoidales bacterium | reverse complement strand
ACCATTCCGAAATGCTTAGCAGCTTCATAGGGTTTAACCTGTGCTAATTGAATTTTCTTCATAGTATCCTCCTATGAATACACAACATCTCCCAGACTATGTATTCAACGTTTTACTTGCTACTCGAATATGGCTACCAGGTCGTTACGCCGCCATCCACATAGAGGACCTGCCCCGTGACGAAATCTGATGCCTTTGAGGCAAAAAATATTAAAGGTCCAACAATATCCTCTGGCAACGCCCATCGACCAAGCGGAATACGGTCTTTCACAGTCTTGGCAAAAACGGGATCAGCTAAGGCATCAGCTGTAAGTGGGGTCTCCACAAAAGTGGGAGCCATCGCATTTACCAGCACATTATCTTTAGCCCATTCACAGGCAAGTGTTTTTGTCAGAGTTTTAACCGCCCCTTTGCTGGGACAGTAGGCTGCATAACCTGAGGGGAGACCATAATCATCCCTCACTGATGACATATTTATGATCTTGCCACTATGCTGCTTAACCATCTCCCGTCCAACTATCTTACAGCAGATAAAAGTCCCCCGGGTGTTGATATCCATAACCTTCTGCCACTCCTCTACAGGAAAATCGATAGCAGGCTTGCGAATCGCCAAACCGAAAGCATTCATCAGTATATCAATGTGAGGAAATACCTCCAGTGCACGCTTCACCATATCTACTACCGATTGCTCACTAGTGACATCCACGGTAACAGCCAGCGATTTCTTACCCATAGCACGTATCTCATCAGCCGCCTTCTCTGCAATATCAGGTTTAATATCTGCTGCTACAACATCAGCACCATACTCGGCTAATCCCAAAGCTAGTTTATGCCCAATCCCACCAATGCCCACAATTAAGGCTACCTTACCTGTCAAGTCAAACAATTTATCCATGAACACCTCCTTTCTGAAATCACATGCTCATTTGTTATCTTCTCTCAATATGCAATATGCCCATTAAGGGCAGGGGAGGGTGGAGGCAAAGTTCATAACCTTATACCCCTTTGCTTCCACTCCTTCCCAAAGTGATTTAATTTTACTCCTCCACCATGGCTACCAACCTGACAATAGAACCATCACCTTTCTCCCAGCGAATAGGGAAACCAGCGATGGTAACTCTCTTGCCTGTTACCTTGTCGATATCTCCCCCAACATTTTCCCAGCCCATAATGCCATTACCCAGTATAGCCCTGTGGCATGGTTCCCACAGTGGAAAGTCCTCCATCACATCATGCCCGGTTTCCTTTTTATACTCTTCACATATATCTGGTCGTAGCGGGCCCGGTCCGTGTGGAGCGATAGCTGTAGCCAGTGGATGGTCCAACGCTTGCTGGTCAACTCCCACTGCCTTGACACCTTTTTCGACAAACCACTCTCCGGCCTCCTTGTACAGGCCAGGAGAGTAGCAGAAATACTTTACGCTATCCCCCCAATATTTGTGCCAGCCGGTATTAATGATGACAATGTCGTCTTTCTCAATCTTAGGCCTTGCCTTCTCCAGGTCTTCTGGCATAATTTTCTCCCATTTCCCCTTGGGGATGCTTACAACCACGCCAGTACCAAAGTAACTTTCTATTGGAATGTCAGCCGTAAACGGAGTTCCTTCAATCACATGGGCTGGTGAATCGGCGTGAGTGGTACAGTGCATGCTGGTGGTAATTATCTGTGAAAGCAGCCCTGACTTGGCATGATAATGCATACGCTCAATCTTGACGTCAGGAAAATAGGGCCACAACGGCACTTTGTCACCGAATGGATGAGATAAGTCATACAGTTTTAAATTTTTCCCCAGTACTTGCATTACTTTAAAATACCTCCTTAAAATTTTTTTATTCCCGTGGGTTGATTGCCCTCCTGAACATTACATCTATACCTCACCTCCTTTCTATACCCACCCAGCCAACTCTCATCAGTTTTCACCAAATCGTCATTGGTACCTCATCCCCGTCAGTATCACAAACATCAACATCCCACTTGCAACCCAACTCCCCTCCTCTTATTTGCCTCCCTCTTCTCTGGAAGCTTCGAACTCCTTAACAAGCTTTTTCATATGTTGTCTAAAGGACCCATCCTCTCTAGCCATTCTTTCCCTATCCAGCTGCTCTACCTCTGTATAATTCTTTCTATCAACCACCGCCCACAGGGGAAAAGGTTCCAGTGGGGGGCAGCCACCCACAAACACACCCTGGTCGCGGTGTTTCTTAAGGCAATCACCTACGAGGATTATATCCCTCTTGTCCACTCCTCTGGGAAGTTCCTTCTTGCGGCCAAGAACAATTGTAGCACCAGCGTTTTTATCATACTCGCCAAGCGCCTTCAGCTTCTCCATGTTCATTGCCACCACTCCCTGACAGCTGCTACAAGAGTTTTCTGAAAGGATGTTGTATTCAGGCCAGGCATCAAACCCCTGCAGGTATGGTATCCATATCGGCGTGAATACCTCCTCTATTTTCCTGCCACGTACTTCTATCATATCTTCAGCAAAATTCCCCAGACCTCGCTCCAAGGCGGGCCCAAAATAGGGCACCTTATCCAGGTCCAAATCAACCATACGGCAGATAGTAGCATCTACCGCCACCGGGTCTTTGCTGGCGACAACACAGCCAACGTATGTCGGATATGTGGAATGGGGACCAAAGCCAGCTGCTGGGCGAATAACATCGGCTATTGTAAGGTCTGCTTTCATAACTGACCATAAATCCATCATAGCCTGTGCCAGGTCTGTTTGATGCATCAGGTAGTGATACTTGTCCGGCACCGTTCCTTTCATATTCTTGAGTGCGCAGGTAAACACCATGCTGGAATGGGTCTTGAAGATAGGCAGGTTCACTATATGGTCTGCCTCTAACAGGAACCTGGGGAAAGCTA
>CAZCKW010000122.1:0-2909 GCA_964499375.1 uncultured Dehalococcoidales bacterium | reverse complement strand
TCTCCTTTACCAGCCTTATCCCGAAATCGACCAGCCAGGAGCGCCTTTTTGGCTCGGCTACCATCTCTGATGACGTATCTGTCGTACCCTTACCCATTTTTTTCCTTTATTTATAATGAACCCTGGGGTCTAGATAGCCGTAGGTTAGGTCAACAAAAAGATTGACTAGTACCATGAAACCGGCGAAACAAAATACTACTCCGGAAACTATAGGGTAGTCTCTCAAAAGGATAGCCTCCACTAGTAGCCGGCCTATCCCGGGCAGGCTAAATACTTTCTCTATAATAACCGCGCCCCCAATCAGGCCAGACAGCTGAAGTCCTAGTAGGGTGATAACCGGGATTAGCGCATTTTTGAGGGCGTGCCTTATGACGACTACTCTTTCCTTGAGCCCCTTTGCCCAGGCCGTCCTGATATAATCCTGCCTCAACACCTCCAGCATCATGGAACGTGTCATTCTCACGCTTATCCCCGTCTCAGCCATGCCTAGAATGAAAGCTGGGACGATGAACTGTCCCAGATTTCCTATCGGGTCCTCAATAAAAGGAATAGGCCTCAGCGGTGGCGACATACCAAACCAGAGTGAGGCTAAGAGTATTACCATAATCCCCACCCAGAAGTTAGGCAGGGCAATTAACACTGTAGCCAAGCTGCGGCCCCCATAGTCACCCGCACTATCCTGTCGTATCGCTGAATACATACCAATGGGTAGAGATGTTATTAGCAGTACTAGCGTAGCGAGGATGCCAAGTTCAAGGGTTACTGGCAATCTATTCAATATCTCGTCAGTCACTGGTGTCTTTTTCCATAAGGAATCCCCGAGGTCGCCTTGAAAAATACCACTGAAACTGCCATCCGCTTGGGGAACAACTCCCACCCAGCGTCCATACTGAACATAGACTGGCGCATCTAGTCCCAGGGCTTGCTCAATGGCAAACCGATCTCGCTCCGCATACGTCGCCCTCTCTTTTACTATCAGGTCTACTATATCGCCTGGAATGAGGCGTAGTGTGAAGAAGATTAGGATAGTCACCAGGAACACGGTGGGTATTACTAACAATAACCTTCTAATTATATAAGCACGCATACTACTTTCCTACTGAATGTATACTATAAATATTAAATACTAAATACCTTTTGTCAATAACCATTAACATTATAAGTTACATGAACCGCTTCAATGCTATCCCCAACATTCGAGGCCCAAGTCGCCTACTAGATCTTTCCAATCAGGGTCTATTGTAATAGGACTTGTCTGCATTTTCCCGCTAACATTCTCGATGGTTATGGCCTTTCGCCATTTCTCGTCATCTCGACTAGGAAAGTCCTCCCGATAGTGACCACCTCGGCTTTCCTCACGCAGGAGAGCAGCACGTGCCACTATCTCTGCTACCCTCAAAAGGTTCTTAAGCTCAAAAGCCCTGACCAGTTCAGTGGGACTCGACACAGAAAGACGTGGCATTATTTCATTTCGTATTCGGTTTACCTCATCAAGAATCTTATTAACGCTATTTTTACTCCTGAGAAGCAGTATGTTGTCCCAGGCTAACCTCTGCAGCATTAGGATAGCTTCAGACGGTGTTAGATCCCCAGTACCAGTCTCAAAACAGCGAATTGATTCTTCGTATTCCGAGATCAACTCCTGAGCCACTTTGGGCAGGCCTACTTGCTTTGCTCTTGCTGCGGCATGTCTTCCCGCCCTCCTACCGAAGACCTGACTATTAGCCATCATAGTCCCTCCCATCCGATCAGCCCCGTGAGGCCCGGCGGCTACCTCTCCAACAGCATAGAGGCCGGGAACTGTTGTTTGTGCGTTCTCATCAATCACCAACCCTCCGTCGGAGCACTGACTGAAAATACCTATCTCGACTGGTTCCCTAGCAAAGTCTACGCCCCGGTAGCGATAGAAGTCCCGGCTGCTCTCAGGTATGGAAATCTTCGGGTCAGCTAAATCGAGATACACTCCGTTATGTTGGCTCCCCCTCCCCTCCAGCACTTCTTTCATTATGGCTATATCAAGATACCTTGACAGGCTATCCCGGCTGCTAAAAGGGGAATGACGCGCCCTCTGGTCCATGCATTCCTGTATGGTTGCTCCCGAGGGCAGGTAATTCTGGAGAAACTCCTCGCCATTAGCATTATATATTCTAGGATAATATTCAAATATCCAGTCGGTGTTAAGAATATTGATGCTTGGATACACCGTGCCGAGAAATACCTGGCTGAATTCCATGTTCATCAGTTTAGCACCGGCTTCGTATCCCATAGCATACCCGTCTCCAGTGACACACGATGGATGCAAGTTAAGCAGGAACAGCCGTCCATTTCCACCTGTCCCCAAGATTGTAGCGCTTGCTTTGAATACATATATGTCTCCCTTCTCACCAATGCCCACTGCCCCAACACAGGCATTATCCTGTATCAGCAAGCCAATTATCATCGTTTCTTCCTGGATTTTAATATCGCTACCCCGCATTATACGCCCTAAAGCACTCATGAAGGGCACACCGTGGCTTCTGATGCCCAATTTGGTAAAGATTGTCCCCCATTCATCCAATTCAGTTACCGCTTCCAACGTTTCGTCAATAAGAACATTGACGAGCTTCCTATCAGCCATAGCCAGACCTGCCTGGATAATCTGACTGAACGCCACCTGTGGATCAAGCCGTGGAGGCCCGCCAGGCATCCCAAATAATCTCACGCCACCGTACTCGGTATTACCACATGAGGTAGCCCCGGCACCTCTGGTTCCAATAGCGCCGAATAACCCCTTCACTGCTAGTACTACTTTGGCGCCCGCCTTATGGGCCTCAACCGCAGCTCGCGATGCAGCGCCACCTCCCCCGACGACAAGTACATCACTCTCAATCAGTTGCACCATATTTTCTGCTCCTTTCCAGTAGTTCAAT
>CAZCKW010000121.1:0-2972 GCA_964499375.1 uncultured Dehalococcoidales bacterium | reverse complement strand
CGGCAATCTCGCCCCACCAGATTGCCACGGCAGCAGAGCTGCCTCGCAAAGACAGCGTAAGGTGTGGAGATTGCTTCGGGACTGGCGCGCCTCGCAAAGACAGCGCAAGGTATGGAGATTGCTTCAGGGCTGGCGCGCCTCGCAATGACAATAGGGCTAGCGCCCCTCGCAACGACGGTAGAGGAGGCATATTGTCACTAATCACCTGAACGAGTACACATCCTTGACAATAGTAAAACAATGCTGTAGCATTTAGGTACTTAGTGTGTTATTAGATGAAATGAGTTGCTACAAGATAGCAAGGCAAGTTAAGTAGTATATCATTATGGTTTTAGAAAAACTGAGCAATTTTACGATGCATTTATTTATTACAAACCTCAATTATTGCTTCGTAGGAGATGAATAATATGGGAAAATTTTTAACTGTAGCAGAACTGGCTGAGTATTTACGGCTCACCAAAAGGACAATCTATAGATTACTCGAGAGAAGAGCTATACCTGCTGTCAAGGTGGGTCATAAATGGAGATTTGATGAAGAATTAATCGAGAAATGGTTACGCCCTGCTATGGGTGGTGATAAGAAGCGCATTTTAATTATTGATGATGACCCTGTTATAGAGTTACTCTTTAAACAAGCACTGGGAGATTCCCGGTATACAATAGTAGCTGCCGCCACCAGTGACGAAGGTATTGAATATGCGGAACGGTTGGACTTTGATTTAATTTTCATCGACCTTGCGATGGCCAAGAATGATGGTGTTGAAGTACTGCGCCGCATCAAGGATATCAAGCCCGGAGCCAGGATAAATGTCATCACAGCTTATCCTGATAGCGAGACAATAAATAAAGCGCTTGCCTACGGTCCTTTCAATATCATTAAGAAGCCATCCAGCTCAGAGGATATCGTTGCCCTGGTCGGCGGCTAACCAAAGCGAACAGAAGAAATGCAAAGCGAGAAGATAAATTGAGCGGTATATCCTACAGGATGATTACCAGAGATGGACATGCCACATCTTCAGGCAAGCGCCTGTTCGGTACGAGTGGCATCAGAGGTATCGTGGGCGAAGACCTGACCATAGATTTGTGCCACGGTATCGGCAAAGCCCTGGGAACCAGTCTTGCTCCCCAATCCGAGGTCTGCCTGGCTACCGATACCAGGCAGAGTCGAGAGCTGATTAAAGCAGCGGTCATGGACGGTCTCCTCTCCACCGGTATAACCGTGGTTGACCTGGGCATACTGCCCACGCCAGCCTTAGCGCTGCTCACCAGGGAAATGCGCTTTGCCACTGGAATCATGCTCACCGCCTCACATAACCCGCCACAGTATAATGGAATAAAGCTCTTCGGTAGTGATGCCACAGGGTACAGCCAGGCCCAGGAGAGGGAAATAGAAAGACTGTACTTTGCCGGGAAATTCAGGCAGGGTAGCGGCACCCAAAAAAGGATATACAATGCCAGAGAGACGTATTTCTCCCTCATTAAGGATATGCTCCCTCATTCAAGAATCAATCACGAATTAAAGATAGTTGTTGACCCTGGCAACGGCGCTGCCTCTGGCTTTGCCAGCTACATCTTCTCCCGTATGGGTATCAACACGATAACACTTAATAACGAACCCGACGGACTATTTCCAGGGAGAAGCCCTGAGCCGAATGAGGACACACTCCAGGGAACTGTCGAGTTCCTCAGACAGCAGAATGCTGATTTAGCCATCTGCTTTGATGGCGATGCTGACCGCGTTGTCTTCTGCGATAGTGAGGGATTCCTGGGATTAAACGAGATGAACGCCTACATCTCCAGATTAATGGTCGAGAGGACAGGCAACAAAAAGGTGGCTACCACGGTGGAGACTGGAAAACTGCTGGAACTGGCGATTGAGGACCTCGGAGGAGAGGTGGTTAGAGGTAGGGTGGGCGATGTACCTGTTGCTTACCTGGCTCGAGACATTGATGCTGCTCTGGGAGTGGAAGGGGTTGGTGTGTATATCTTCCCTGAGATGGGATACTACCCCGACAGCATCTTTGCCGCGCTGTTGCTGTTGAGCCACCTGGACCACCCGCGTCAAATCAGAGACTTTTTCCAATCCCTACCGTCTCTTTACTTTGCCAAGACCAGGGTCCCCTGCCCGGACAATCTTAAAGCTATGGTGATGTCACGACTGGGAGAATCTTCTGTAACACTAAAGATAACGGACGAACAGCCCGTGATAAATAACATTGATGGGCTGAGGCTGGAATTTGACCAATCCTGGATTCTAATCAGGCCCAGCGGCACCGAGCCCGTCATCCGAATCATGGCCGAATCGACATCAGAATCGCAGACCGATAAGCATCTCGAGAGGGGTAAAGGCTTAGTATTATGTCAATTACACTTGCTACGGCAAGAAAAAGTTGACTATTAGGAGTATCTGTAGCAGATAGTGAAAGAAACAAGTGCACGGCGAATTACTGGAAGGAGGTTGAGGGAAACACGATGATTTCAGGCGAGACTGGTACCAGGGCTGTATTTCTTTGCGGCGGCGATGGCAAGAGGATGTTTCCCATCACGGAGGACAAGTTTCTATTAGACTTCCTGGGCAAAAAATTGATACAACACCAGCTCGAAATGGCGAAAAAAGCGGGGTTAAGTCATTTTGTCATAGTGGCAAATCCGGGAAATATTGAAAAAACAAGGCAGGCAATCAACTCAATCCCCGAAATCGAAGTTGATTTTGTCCTACAGAAAGTATCGCTGGGCATCGCCGACGCTTTGAAAAGCGCTGCGCCCTTTCTGCAGGGGCCAATTCTGCTAATCAATCCCAACGACATTTTCACCAGCATGGCATACGACAAAATCATCTCCGAGGGCTGCCGCATACCGGTTGCCAGCTCCTGCATGCTGGGCTATCAGGTACAGGAATACTTCCCCGGCGGCTACCTCGAGGTGGATTCCACCGGCAATTTGAAACATATCGTGGAAAAACCCAAGCCCGG
>CAZCKW010000120.1:0-3004 GCA_964499375.1 uncultured Dehalococcoidales bacterium | reverse complement strand
CAGGTAAAAGCGGCGAAGGAGATGCAGCAAATAGCGCTCGCCCAGAAGCTTACTCTCTCCATAAGCGCTTATAGGGTGTGGTTTATCATATATGGTGTAGGGTTCGTGCTTTTCCCCGTTGAACACATAGTCCGTGCTGATATGGACAAGGGGGCAATCAACCTGCGCACATACCAGAGCCAAGTTTCTCACCCCCAGTCCGTTAACCATGAGAGCCGTGCCTTTGTTGGTCTCCGCGGCATCAACTTCATTGTAGGCAGCACAGTTTATTATCAGGTCAGGCTTTATTTCAGAAACCTTAGATTTCACCTGCTTGAAGTCACATATATCGAGCTTGTTATGGGACAGAGCCAGGACTTCATATCTCCTCTCCGAAAGGCAAGCTACAAGATCCTCTGCCAACATACCTCCAGCACCGGTTACCAGCACCTTCATTTCGTTTCCTCCCCATAATAAAACTTAATATTTGCATTCTTTAAGGTTGGCCATTTTTTATCTTTTTCCGATAAAACTGGGGCTTTAACAGGCCATCCTATATTTAAGTCTTCATCATTCCAAATAATACCTGCCTCAGCTTCTGGGGAGTAAATATTTGTGGTTTTATATATGACTTCAGCAATCTCCGAAAGGACAAAGAACCCATGAGCGAATCCCTCTGGAACATAAAGTATGTCCTTGTTTTCTTCCGATAAAATCACACTCACCCATTTACCATACGTAGGCGAACCCTTCCTTATATCAACAGCAACATCAAAAATCTCACCCCTTACTACTCTTACTAACTTCCCCTGTGCATAGGGTGGATTTTGATAATGCAGACCTCTTAGTGCTCCTTTAGTAGAGCGAGAGTGATTATCTTGGACAAAATTTTCCTTTATACCGGAAGCAACAAAATCTGGCATTTTGTATGTTTCCATAAAAAACCCCCTCTCGTCTCTAAAAACTTTAGCTTCAACCAAGATTACTTCGGGGATTTCCAAACTTTTAAAACTAAATGGCATGCTATCCCTCCTCCTGCCTGCTATAATTCCAGCCTGGCATCGTCTCCAACGAATAGCTTCACTGCCTTAAATCTTTCGTCAGCCCTTTTGAGTTCAACCCTTTTGCCAATTATGCTATCTTCAAGCCGCTCAATACGATGAATGATGCTGTTTTCCAAGATAACTGAATGCCCCACAGACGAATCTTCTACTATTGTACCGGCCCCTATGCTGGTGAAAGGTCCGATAAGGGAATTTCTAATCTGGCAACCCTCAGCAATGGAAACGGGGCCGCGAATGGAGCTGTTTTCTATTTTTGCTCCTTGTCTGATTTCAACTCTACCTACTACTTGGCTTTTGGAATCTATTTCACCTTTTAGATCACGCCTCAGGAAATCGTCAAGGATGACTCTATTGGCCTCCAGAAGGTCATCTTTCTTACCGGTATCGAGCCACCACCCATCTAAAATATGGCTCTCGACATTTCTTCCTGTGTCAATGAGTCTCTGAATTGCATCGGTAATTTCGAGCTCTCCACGCCAGGATGGTTTAATTTGATCGATGGCTTCATGAACAGCAGGGGAGAATATATATACTCCTACCACCGCCAAATTGCTTCTGGGATGCTTTGGCTTTTCCTCAACGTGGCATACCTTCCCTGCTTCATCCAGTTCGGCGATACCGAATAGGTGAGTTTCCTTAACCTGCTTGAGTAAAATGAGAGCGTCGGGAAAGCCTGCGTTAAACTGCTCGACAAAGCGCGTTATTCCTCCTCGGATGAGATTATCGCCCAGGAACATAAGGAAGGGTGAGCTGCCTAGGAAATCACCAGCTGTCTTCACTGCATGTGCCAGTCCAGCAGGCTCAGGCTGGAGGATATAGGTAATTTGGGCATCCCACCTCGAGCCATCGCCCACAGCTTCCTCGATCAAGCTACCAGTCTCAGGGGAGATGATGATGCCTATGTCTGTAATGCCCGCCTCCCTAACCTGGCCTAGCACATAGAACAAGATCGGCTGATTGGCCACGGGCAGGAGTTGCTTCGCAATGGTATTAGTTAGCGGTTTAAGCCTAGTTCCCTTTCCACCGGCTAGAATCAGTGCCTTCATTCTATTACCTCTTCAACTACATAATTCTTCCGATTACCCTGCCCATAATACACCCGGATCATGATATCGGCTAATATGCCAAAGACTACAAATTGGATGCCGACGATAAACATCAGGATAGCCAGCAGAAGCAATGGCCGGTCTGCTAACCCAACACCGGAAAATATTCTCTGGACACCTAAATAGAGGCCCAAAATGATGCCGATAATCGCTAATACAAAACCCAGCCCACCGAAGATATGAATCGGGCGCATGGAGTACCTTGCCAGAAAGTCACCAGGAGCAAGTCAAGAAAGCCCTTGGTAAGCCTTTGCCAGTTATACTTTGTTTTCCCTTGAATTCGGGGACGGTGCGCCACCTTAACTTCACCGATTTTATATCCCTTCCACGATAGCAAGGCGGGAATATAGCGGTGCATTTCTCCATACACATCTAGGTCATTCAAGCATCCATTCCTGTAAGCCCTCAGGCTGCACCCGGAATCATGGATGGATTCGTCGGTCCATTTTCTTCTCAGCCAGTTGGCAAACCTGGAGAATCCTCGCTTTAAAATGGAATCTCTCCTACTGTAACGCCAGCCACAAACCACATCATAACCGTGGTCTAGCTCCTGCAGTAACGAGGGTATATCGGCGGGGTCATTTTGTAGATCAGCATCCATAGTGATTATCACCTCGCCATGGGCGTAGTCAAAACCAGCAGACATAGCTGCAGATTGCCCAAACTTTTTCTTGAATCTTATGACCTTTACCCTCTTATCCTTCGCATGAAGGGCTTGTAGTTTCTGAAATGTTCCATCGGTCGAGCCATCATCCACAAATATTATCTCATAGTCTGAGGCAACATCCTCAAGAACTTTGCTCAGTTCCTCGTGCAGAGGTACTACATTTTCCTCTTCATTACAGGTGGGAATAA
>CAZCKW010000119.1:0-3057 GCA_964499375.1 uncultured Dehalococcoidales bacterium | reverse complement strand
TGAAATTCGTCCTGTGCCCATTGCTATCCATCTTTTCACGCACCAGCATAGCGGCCCCGATAGCACCCATAAGTTCATTATGAGGAGGAATATAAGTTTCTGTACCAAAAGTCTCTTTAAATGCCCTGATTATTCCCTTATTGAAAGCAACACCACCTTGAAATACCATTTTAGGCATGATTTCCTTTCCCAGAGCAACGTTATTGAGGTAGTTACGTACCATTGACTGGCATAGACCATAAATAATGTCATCAATGGGATAGCCCATCTGCTGCTTATGAATCATGTCCGACTCAGCAAAAACAGTACAGCGCCCGGCAATGCGCGCCGGGTTTTTACTTCTTAAAGCATGGTCTCCGAAGTCCTCAATCCTTATATTCAACCGCTCAGCTTGGTGCTCAAGAAAACTACCAGTGCCAGCAGCACAAACCGAGTTCATACCGAAATCAACAACTACGCCATCACGGACTATGATAATTTTGCTGTCCTGTCCTCCAATCTCAAAAATAGTCTGCACATCGGGTACATGGTACATAGCGGCGACGGCATGAGCGGTTATCTCATTCTTCACCAAATCTGCTCCAACAATAACACCAGCCAGTGCTCTGCCACTTCCTGTGGTGGCTACTCCACAAATTTCCGCCTCCTGGGGCATCTGTTTCTTAATCACCTCTAACCCCTCCTTTATCATATCAACGGGATTACCCCGAGTTCGTAAATAAACAGATGCCAGAATCTCATTGCTTTCATCAAGCAAGGCTAATTTCGTGGTAACCGAACCAACATCAATACCAAGATAAGCTCTCATGACTCCTACTATTCCACTCTCCCAAGAGATGTGCCAACAAAGCTACTAAGTTTATCACGATTGAAGGTCCGGATGCTTTCCTGCAACTCCAGGGCTCTTTTCCGCTTCAGCCTGTAGATGGGATGAAATAAAATTAAAATAATTGCCATGATCACAAAGAAAACCCCCATCTGCTTACTCCTGATATACCTATCCAAAGTAGCGAACTGATCTCCCATCTCTCCTCCTTCTCCTGAACTCAAGCAGGTCTACAAATGCCTCAAGCCTGGTCAGCATCCCCTGCTTCGCCATCTGCTCATCACAGGTGACCGCAAGCACGGGTATATCCTCTTTAGTTGACGACATGATATTCTGAGCTACTATCTCGGGCATGCAGGTGAAAGGCGCCAGGTGAACCATTCCATCATACCCCCTCCTTGCGTAGAGTACCTTCTCCCCTACTGATTCCCATCCATCGCCTCCAACATCATGATCGAGATAAGGCCCAGCCAATTTGTGTACTTCCTTCCATTCATCTACACCCAGATAATTAAGGAAAAGGCTATATTTGACCCACCTGGAAAGCGTTATAGTCCGCTCAACCTCCACCCCTAACTTGCCTAACTCCATTTCCACATCCATATTGGCAAAAGGCTCTATAACAACGTAAATCTCACCGACTACAGCAACTTTAAGCGGGGCAGCGTCAGGAGTCTTAGGCACCCTGAATAGCTTATCAATGTATTTATTGCCCAGGCTTTTTACTTCCCTATGACTGGTTGCATCGTCAATAGCCTTAACAGCTTCTCGGTAGATTCGATTAGCCATCCCTTTCTCTAATTCCACTGCCCGTACCTTCTGGACCACCTTTTCCACTTTATCCAGAGCGAACAGCTTACCTATTCCAAATATGAATGCTGGAATAATTTCACTCCAGGAGCTACCACCGGTCATATCCCTTATGAGCGTTAGAAAGCTGGCAACCTTATTGTGAGATATATCAACAGTGATGAAACTGACATCATACCCCAGGTCATGAAGCATCTGTTCCTGCCCCCTGGCATAATAACCCAACCGGCAAATGCCTGTTCCCCTGGCCTGAACCAGCGTATCTGCCCCCAGTTCACATGTTTCAACCAAACTGCCCAGAGTAAGTTTATAGGGTAAGCAGGCTTCCGTAGGTGAATATTTAACCCCGAGCTCTAAAGTCCTCTGGGTCATTGGTGGAGGGATTACCAGATCCCCTACAGCATCCAGCCTGGAACCCACTGCTTTTATAGGTATATAGATATTGCCACAGTGAGGTATACCTACACGCATATCTTCATCCTTCTAGTAATCATGTCAAGAAACGCCTCCAATCGGGTAATCAACCCACCTTCAGTGGCATGCTCATCCAGGCTGAGATGTAAAAATGGTGTCTCAAGCTCTTTAGCCCGGTGTTTCACAAAACTTAGCATCATTGAATCAGGGCCACAGCCAAATACAGATAGATTAATAACCCCATCGACTCCTGCTTCTAAATAATATTCACCGGCGCCAATAATATCAGTCTCAAATGACCAGTGAGGAGTACCTACAATCCTCCTGGCAGCAACATCCAGCGCTCTCTCAGTCACCATTTCAGGGAGAAGGGTTCTAACTCGCATTGACTGTAGCCATGAAATCAGACGATGGTTAAGGTAATTATCATAGAGAACATAGGGATGCCCGATAACAGCAATGGTCAACATCGGAGACAAATCGGTTCCAGAATCTACCTGTCGTTCACCTCCACACACTCCATCGATAGCCTCAATGCATGAAATCCCCTCATCGGACATCCTGCTTCGGTAAGCTAAGCTGCTTTCCCAGGCTTCTTTAACCGCTTCCCGAATTTTTAGCGGATTGGAAGTAAAATAGCGCCCCAATTCATATATATTCCGGTATAAATGATAGCGCCATTTTTCCAGGTTTAATTCCGGGGCGAGAATTACAGGGCACTCAGGAATTAATGCCCTGCTCATGTTAGCTAAACCGATGATTTTGGAGCAATTAAAAGCTTTCCTGCCCTGACTAATAACAGTGGGGATAAATATGCAGTCACAGTTATCTATCAGAGATATAACATGACCGAAAAAAATCTTTACCGGCAAACAGGTATCAGCAACCGCCCGGGTAACGCCTGAATTCAATATGGCCTTATTAGTTAACGGCGATACTACTACCTCTGCCCCTAACCTTTCGAAAAAGGTTTTCCACATAGGGAAATACTGATAGTATAGCAACGC
>CAZCKW010000118.1:0-3083 GCA_964499375.1 uncultured Dehalococcoidales bacterium | reverse complement strand
CCTGGTAGGATTGATATACACCTTAGCAAGCGCAGATGAGTAAAACTGAGCCCCGAACTGACATTGACTCATACAAGATTTGCACCCTGTACAGAGGTCCAAATCTATCTGGCAGATGTACTCTGCCCGGAAGAAGTAGGAGCGCCTCGCTTCTCAATATACCACTTGTAGGCTCCACAATCACGATCACAATTACACATGCCTACAACATAAGGGGTTACTCCTGTCCAAATGCTGTGTATCAGCCCTTCCTCATCATATTGGCGAAAGATCCTCTTGGCTTCCTCCTTGTCAAGCACCTCCAGGGATGAAGCGGCATCCACAAGGCATTCTCGTAATAGAGTCTATCATATCTATTACTCTTTCAACATCCTCTATGGGCAGTACTTGGCCGAAATGTTCGACCTTCCGATGTGCCACCAGCTCATCTTCGCTTTTCTGCAACATAAGTAATTTTATATATAATATTTTGCGAAAATAAGAAATATTTTACTCCTTAACATTAAGTTCTTTCTTATTTAAAATAGGGACACGTGTCTATTTATTCCAAAAAGTATTTTTTAAAAATACTATATTTAAAATTCGACAAAAGTTTGTGGAAATCCTTTTTTTTGTGGAAAAGTTTTTAGAAATTATAGACAGGCAAGACGCCCATCCTATATTGTTAGTAGAGATTGCTTCATCGTAGGGTTAAATCTATAAAAAAGCCAGGCCATATTTCAGATTTTGTTAGGATTTTATTCTTATCCATAATATTCATAAGTCTGGCCTTTTTATTTATTTTATTTGAAAAAACCCATTAAAGAATCGTCCTCTATGTCATTCCAATAGAATTATATGTTTTGTGGTATAATTTTAATAAAGGTGGAAATAAAAATGGATGAATTGACAAATATAGAAAAAAAAGCACTTCTTAGTGCTGCTATAAAAATCCGCTCCTATAAGCTTATGCAAGCTAAAGGTTATGAAAGACTCGCCAAAAAAGCCAGGGATGAAAGAATAAGGCGACTCTTAGTGGAAATTAGCACCGATGAAGTTAAGGATTCCGAATACTGGTGGGAGAAAATCAAAGAATTGAATGGCGAATTGGAGATGCCATCAAAGACCTACTTCATGGACGTAAGAGTTAGCCTTATGATGCACATTTTAGGCAGGAGGAGTTTTTTTGAGTGGGCTATAATCAATGAGGATGAGATTATTGAGGACCTGGCCATCCAAGCTGGAAATATTAGTGATATGGTTACTTCAGAGAAATGGAATAGAATAGCTTCTGATGAGCGTTTGCACGTCGAAAGGGTTAAAAAAGAGGTGTTAGGAATGGAAGCCTGGGAGATGAGAGGTAGTGGTGGTGTAAGAGATATTATCTTTGGAGCAAACGATGGTCTGGTTTCAATACTTGCACTGGTGGCTGGGGTCTATGGGGCGATTACGGAAAGTCATACTATTCTTATAGCCGGTATAGCAGGGGCAGTCGCCGGAGCAATATCTATGGGTGCTGGCGCCTATCTCTCGTCAAAGTCTGAGAAAGAGGTAATCGAGAAAGAAAGCGAAAGAAAAGGAATCAGAAAGAAAGGGACTCCTGAGGAGGAGCAGGCGAAATTGGTAGAATTTTATCAGACAAAGGGGTTCAAGAAAAGGGAGGCTGAAGCTATTGCTAGTAGAGTAACCTCAGAAATGGAATTGAGGTCAGAACATATTATCGGAGAGGAAGTTGGACTAACATCAGAAGAATCCTGGTCCCCAATTAAAGCTAGTATTTTGACAGGGTTGTCATTTGCGGTTGCATCTCTTATTCCCATTCTACCCTTCACCTTTATGGAAGTAACCCCAGCAGCAATAACCGCAGTAATCGCCACTATAGCTACCTTATTTGGGGTTGGGGCTAGTAAAGCCACCTTCACCAGGAAGAGCTGGATTCTGAGCGGATTAGAGATGATGGTTATAGGGACATTAGCTGCAGCGGTAACTTATGCTATAGGACTGTTAATCCCGGTATAGTTGGAGTTAATAACTATATGATTTCCCACTCGCAGTAGGGGTCGCCGGCAACGATGCACTTTATTTCCTTAACGTGCTTGTCTTTGACCGCTGAGAAAAGCCCGTTCAGGAAGCCAGTGGTGAAGAAGCAGCAAGGTTCCTCGGTAATCGTAAAGAGCCAGGTCGAGAAGCTCTCGCAGTTCTCCTTTATTCTTATTGTTTCACCTAGGGTGACCTTGCCCACCTTACAGTAATTCATGAAGTCGATGACTCGGTTTATTGACTCATCCCCACTTAACCCTGCTTCCATCAGATGTTCGCCGACTTTCTTTCCTGCCCTAGCACCTCCCATCCTCAACGCCATTCGGTATCTCTCGCCGGCTAGGGCCAGATAAGGGAAACCAAAGCTGTGGACGACTGGGTGGAGGTGGACATCGCTGCCAAAGTCCGGCCTGTCTACAAGGGGTTTCTCATCGAGCAGAAATCCCAAGAGACAATCCATCAATCGTTCATGTATCCTTTCAATAACCGAGGCGTCTTTCTCCAGAGAAGACCTCAGCTCATCGATTTCCCCCGGCACCAGTTTAAACTCGCAGTAGGGGTCTCCAAGCCCGATGCACTTCGTCTCCACAGCGTTCCAGTCCCTCCCATCCCTCTCAAATCCTTTGAGTCGGCCTGCCATATGAGGCGGAAGATGCGAAGCCATGGTGGCACCTATATTTTTGAATCCCCAGCAGTCAGAGCTCTCATATACTCTAAAGTAATGTTCGTCAGTCTTAGACACGTCTTCAAGGTATTTGATGGTGCCACTGCGCTCCCACTTTGCCGGTGTTCCCCACGGCCCGCCTCCGGCTAGTTTCGACAATTTTTTCATGTCTTTTACCCCGCTGAAGTTCTTGGGAAAGAGCCCGAGAACTTGCAAAGAAGACGAGATCTTCATGAGAAGTCTCACACGCCAGGGATAAAATGGCCACATCTCCATTGCCGTTGAGGAGGCGGCATCCTCCTTGTTTAACTCGTATATCATCGTCGGGAACCCTTTAGGGTCCCAGAGCATGGTACTCCAATGGGCAAACTGCGGCCAGAAGAGGTTGACGGAGTCCCCA
>CAZCKW010000117.1:0-3137 GCA_964499375.1 uncultured Dehalococcoidales bacterium | reverse complement strand
GGTAGATGAACCGGTAGCTATAAACGCTTTGAAGAGGTTCGTGGCTGATTATGATCACAGCCATGGAGACCCCTATATTCCCCAAGTCAAGCCTGCTACTGGACACAGGGTAGCAATCGTAGGAGGGGGACCAGCAGGCTTATCAGCAGCTTATTATCTCGCCCTTGAAGGTCATGAGGTAAGCATATTCGAGTCCAATCCGCAAGTCGGTGGAATGTTGAGGTATGGCATCCCTGAATACCGTTTACCTAAAGAGGTTCTGGACAGGGAAATAGCTATTATTACCGGCCTTTGCCATCAGATTAATCTCAATGTTTCTCTGGGCAAGGATTTCACTATTCAAAGCCTGAAAAACAGCGGCTATGAAGCCATCTTTATCGCCCTTGGTGCCCAGGAAAGCCAGAGCATGAGAGTTGAGGGAGAGGATTTACCAGATGTCCTCTCCGGAATAGGGTTCTTGCGAGATGTAACCCTTAAGAAAGAGTTGAGTCTGGGACAAAGGCTAGCGGTTATTGGCGGCGGCAACACGGCAATAGATGCTGCTCGAACTGCTCTGCGGCTGGGGGTAGGAGAGGTGATAGTTGTCTATCGCAGGTCAAGGGAGGAAATGCCAGCCAACGGTGAGGAAATAGAACAGGCTAAGGAGGAGGGAGTCCAGTTCCACTTTCTGGCTAATCCGGTAAAGATAACAGCTCAAAACGGTAGAGTTGCTTCCATAGAATGCACTAAGATGGCTTTAGGTGAACCGGATAGCTCAGGTAGGCGAAGACCAGAGCCGATAGTTGGTTCAGAATTTACTATGGAAGTTGACACAGTCATTGCTGCTATTGGCCAAACTATCGATGCTTCCAGCTTTTCTCAGGATGGTCAAATTAAATTCAACCGCAGGCGATATATTGAAGCCAACGAGGAAACAATGGAAACCTCCCTCAAAGGAGTATTTGCTGGAGGCGATTGTGTTTCAGGGCCAGCTACTGTAGTGGAGGCGGTAGCTGCCGGACGAAGAGCTGCTATTTCTATAAACCAGTATCTTAGCGATCAGCCAGTGGCACCAGTAGGGAAGCCCTATAATTGTACTAAAGGTGAGCTGGATGAGATTGACATCAGCGATTACGATGATGTGGTGCGCATCCCGAGGACGAAAATGCCAGCCCTGGCCCCAAAGGAGCGGTGGAATAATTTTAACGAGATTGAGTTTGGATTTACTGAGGAAATGGCAAATGCAGAGGCTGAGCGCTGCCTGGCCTGCGGTTGCCAGGATGTATTTGAATGTAAGCTACGCCAGTTGGCTACTGCATATAATGTAGACGGTAATCACTATGCTGGACGCAAGCGCCACCTGCCTATAAATAAGGACGAACACCCATATATTTTAAGAGATCAGAACAAGTGTATATTATGCGGCCGTTGTGTCAGGATATGCGACGAAGTTCAAGGCATCGACGCTTTAGGCTTTACTAATCGCGGCTTTGACACTATGGTTGAACCAACACTTGGTATGCCTCTAGCTGAAACACGATGTGTATCCTGCGGTCAGTGTGTTTCTACTTGTCCCACAGGAGCCCTGACAGCCAAAGTCCAGCTACCTAAACCAGGTCCCTGGAAAGTCGAGACTGTGTCCAGCATCTGTCCCTACTGCGGTATTGGCTGTAACATAGAGCTGAATGTTATCGGAGACAAGATAGTAAATGTCACTTCCCCTATTGAAAATCCGGTGAATAACGGTAACCTCTGCCAGAAAGGTGCCTTTAACCCCTGCTCCATTCACAATTGGAAGCGGCTCAGAACGCCTGTTATCAGGCGAAACGGTGACCTGGTTGAAGCCAGTTGGGAGGAAGCAATAGCCCTGGCTGGTGAAGGATTGAAGGAAATTAGGGATCGAAATGGTGGGGATAAACTAGCACTATTGTCCTCCGCGCAACTGACCAATGAGGAGAATTACCTGGTTCAAAAGATGGCTCGAGTAGCCTTGGGAACCAATAACATAGGCTGTCTGGCTATTCCCGCAGTGGATGAGAGCCTGATGAAGAGCTTAGGTAAAAATGCCTCCACTTGCTCCTATAGTGATATTTTAAGCAGTGACCTTATTCTGGTCATCGGCTGTGACATCACTGAAGACTACCCCATAATTTCTTTGAAAGTCAGAGAGGCAGTGGCCAAAGGAAGTAAACTCGTTGTAATTAATCCGCGAGCCACGAGACTTGATTCCTTAGCCGAGATCAACTTGAGGATTAATTCCAGAACAAATTTAGCACTGCTTAGAGCGATGCTGAATTACGTTATAACCTATGATCTGGTTGACCGTGATTTTGTCCAATCTCGAACCACTGGCTTTGAAGATTTCGCCAGGGAGATGAGAAGATATCCCCTGGAAGAAGTTGCCGGCACATTTTGGGTAAATCCTTCAAGAATCATTAAGGCAATACAGCTTTATGCTCAGGCCAAAAGGCCGGTGATAGTATTAAATGCTGACACAATCAAGCCTGCCGAACTCACCCTAATTAGCGACCTGGCGTTAATCACAGGAAATGTAGGACGAGATGGCGCGGGTATAATAGCACTTCGTACCCCGGGCAATGCCCAGGGACTTATTGATATGGGGGTGAGCCCTGATCACCTTCCTGGCCAACTGCCAATCACTGATGTAGCTGCTATGAGGAAGTTCGAGACTGCCTGGCATAAGTCTTTACCGCTTGAAGAGGGGAAAGATGCCATTGGAATTATTGAGGGCGTTAAGAAAGGTAATATTCAAGGCATCCTGGTTTTCGGTACTGATGCTGCCGGCAAAATGGGAAATGATATTTTCCAACCACCTATTTTTTCTGTACTTGTTGACACCGTGCTGCCTGAAAAGCCACCCTACCCCAATGTAGTTCTTCCTGGAGCTAACTTTGCTGAAAGTGAAGGCACCTATACCAACTGTGAGCGCCGGATACAGCACTTACATCGTGCTATCCATCCAGTCAGCGGTAAGGAGAACTGGGAGGTCGTTTCACTTCTAGCAAGTGCCCTGGGCTATTCAATGGACTATCCCTCGGTTTCCAGTATCTTTACTGAAATGGCAGGTCTTGTCCCTATCTTTAAAGCGGGTGTATACGGCAAGCAATGGCCCTTCCTGGAGGATGGCAGATTTGCAT
>CAZCKW010000116.1:0-3147 GCA_964499375.1 uncultured Dehalococcoidales bacterium | reverse complement strand
TAATATCTACTACTTTCTGTAGTATCCATGGATATTGGAATGCCGCATAACACCCGGCCCAAAGCACTACATCTGCTTTTCTGGGAGCCCTCAGCTCTTCCGGGAGCCAGGCAAATCTCTCTTCATGTGGCCGGAAAATTGGGTTATGGTTTTTTCTTATAGAATCAAAAATGGGGGCATAACCACCGTGCGCCCTGCCAGCCTCAATAAGATGTGACCTTAAAGCAAGCATTACGCCATGCGGATTATTACTACACCTGGTGGCACAATACTCGCAGCCAGTACAGGTGAGAATTCTTTTAACGAGCTCATCTGTTATTTCCAGCCTTCCCTCCAGGAGACCCCGTGCGATTCTCATCCTACCTCTCGGTGTGTTAGATTCAAAACCTAGAACCTCAAAAGACGGGCATAATATCCCACAGGCCCCGTCCCGACACGTGCTGCACAAATAGATATCCTTCTCACACTTTTTAAGAGCGGACGCATCCATCTACAAAATTGCCTCCAGTTTCTAGCCTAATTTCTTCCCGGGGTTCATAATGTTGTTTGGGTCCAGTAATTGCTTAATCTCCTTCATAAGCTCCAAGGCAGGACCATGCTGGTCTTTTACGTATTGCATTCGCATCATACCAATCCCACCGCAGCCTCCTACCCCACCACCAAGATTTATCACGAAACGGTGCATCTCATCCATGAACTTTCGAGCTACTTCAACTTCAGCTTCATCCCTTTCGTCAACATAAATTTGAGCGCACATCACAGCATGGAAATCCGGCGCACAGTAAACTGTCTCCATTCCACGCGACTCAACCCTATATTTATCTACAAGCTTAAGATAAGCCCTAAAAACCTCGGTACCATGCTCAGGGGGCATTGTGGCATCAAAAACATACTTAAATGGTTTCCCCATTAAAACACTGTCGTGTGGGGTGGGGTTGTGGGGATATGTATTCTTGGATGCTACCAAAGCCTGTTGACACCAATCCGGGGCCAATTTGCCTCCGAATCCCTGGCAAATTTCATTAACCAACTCTATCTGAGCCCCTACCAGCCTTTTCAGACCGGCACATGCAATCATCATAACTCCCGCATCATTCACGACTTCAGGAGGGGGCCTCCTCAATACAGACACCCTGGAGGAACTATATGGCTCCTTAGCATCAATATAGATAGCGTGAAGCCATCTGCTATACCGTTTTCCATCCATCGTTTCTATGGTCTCAGGGACAAGGCCCGAATCCCGGATTGCCACCACAGCCTTAATCATGTCCTCATAGGTTGGAAATTCGATTACTTCAACAACCCGATGTTCCGGCAACGGATATATTCTTAAGGTTACCTCAGTTACGATGCCTAGTGTCCCTTCGGCGTTTGAAAACAATCGGGTCAAATCATACCCTGAACCGGGGTCATAAACCTTGGGTGGGCCAGTTTTTATAACCTCTCCCGTAGGCAATACAACCTCCAGGCATATTATCTGATCAGCAAACTGTCCATACCTTGAATTATAGTATCCTATCCCGTTTGTCTGTGTTCTAGCCCCGATTGTAGCCGCGAACCAAGACCCTGGCTTGTCAGCCATGAAAAACCCGCGCTTTTCGAGGTGTTTAACGAAATTCCAGAGCACTACACCCCCCTGTACAGTTACCGTATGATTCTCCTCATCCACATCAAGTATGCGGTCCATCTTTCGCATATCAATAACGATTCCGCCGTTTACGGGAATAGCCCCCCCCCACTGATTAGTTCCACCACCCCGGGGGACTATCGGCATTTTATATCTGTTAGCCAGCTTCACAACCTCTGATGCCTGCTCGGTCGTCCTGATATGCATAGCAAAATCCGGTATGAACTCTTGAGTAGTCGGACTGAGTGAAAAGTCCTTTTCGTAACAAATTAGGTCACACTCTTCCCGTGTAACGTTTTCCGAGCCTACGATATTAACAAGAGCTTTATAAATGTCCTCAAGCCGCTGAGTGTTGGAGTCCATTATTAATCACCCCTTTCATTATATTACCAAACTTTTGTCAATCTAAAGGTTAACAGAATGCACGCACTCATATAATTATTGACACATGGCCTTCTTTCAGAAGAATTATTTCTGCTGCTCCAGAAATTTAAGTGGTATCATACAATTCGAATACCCGATGAGGCTGACGGCATTATACACCTGTGCCCATTCTAATGGCAATATCTCCTTCGTTACTATCTACCTGAATTGCCTTCAGTCAATGAAGTTGATAAACAACCCTCATACCGCATCTTGGCAAAGGGCATACTATTAGGTTAGTATTATAGACTATCTAATTATCACTGATTCGAGGAGCAACTTTTGAGAGAACGGATAGCTAACCTGACTTCTAATACTCTGAATCCTTTTTTGGTTAGTATCGTATTAATCCTATTGCTTTCTTTTAAGTCAACATCCAGTGCGTTTGATGCCGCTAAATGGTCGCTGATTTCAGTAATTATTATTATCCTGCCGGTTCTTTTGGTTATTATTTACCTTGTTCGCAACCAGAAACTTGAGAGCCCCTTCGTTATTGCCCGTAGGCAGCGGACTAAAATCTATTTGTTGGCTGGTGCTTGCGCTGGCATTGCCTGCATCATCTTTCCTCTCCTTGGGGCACCAAAAGAGCTGATGGCCGCATTTGTAGCCGGACTTTCAGCGCTAATCGTGTTCATGTGCATAAATCTCTCGTGGAAGATAAGCATTCATACCGCTTTTGTAACTGCTTCAGTAACAGTATTGATTATTCTGTATGGTGCTATAGCGGCAACAACTGTAGTACTGGTTCCTTTAACGGCCTGGTCAAGGATAGAATTAAACCATCACTCACTGGCTCAGGTGACGGCGGGTGCTCTTCTAGCCACTCTAATTGTAGTTGTGGTGTTTTACCTTTTTGGCCTGGTCTAAGCCGCGCATTTCACCACACGTTTCAACTGAGTCCCGGCAAGCCCTGTTTCACGGTGTGGGGCTCCTGGAGCAGGCCTATGCTCCATTGCCACCATCATCTTCACTATCGCCACCAGCATCTTCTACCTGAGTCCCGGCCAGCCTCACCCTAACTGCTGCGGGGCGACCATCCCGTCCCTGACCCTTCTCAAATTCAACTTCCTGTCCTTCGCTCAGGCTATTAAATTCCA
>CAZCKW010000115.1:1423-3180 GCA_964499375.1 uncultured Dehalococcoidales bacterium | reverse complement strand
GGGCTACAGTTGCCGCCTCGCTGACCTTGCTACCTATATTGCTAATAAAGGCTTGTAAGCTATTGACAAAGTTATACCCATAATTGCATTATATTGATAGAAAAATTACGGCAGGAGGTGAAAAATGTTTTGTTCAAAATGCGGTGCTGAAAATCCCGATGGAACCAAGTTTTGCTCCAAGTGTGGTGCAGACCTTGGGGTTTCTGCTCAACCATCTGAGACAGCCACCAAAGGCGACACAGGTCTGTCAGCTAATACAGCGGGGCTCCTTTGTTACCTTGCCGGCTGGATTACAGGGATAGTTTTCCTGGTAATTGACAAGAATCGTAAATTCGTTAAGTTCCATGCCTGGCAATCTATCATGACCTTTGGCATTTTGACCGTAGTCCAAATTATTGTATCAGGCATTCTCGCTGCTATCGGAGCTGCAACCTTTTCACCCGTGTTAATAATTTTTGCGGGGATCGTCGGTACTATTATTTGGATCATAACGGTCGTTTTATGGATTATACTTATGATTCAGGCAGGAACTGGCAAGATGTGGAAGCTGCCCTGGGTAGGCAACTGGGCTGAGAAGCAAGCTAACAAGGCTTAGACATCTTTACCCTTATTAACCTCGGGCTAGCCTTTTAACTTAGTTAAGGTAAAGAAGGGTTATTTCTATAATCCTTCTTTACCTGTGTTCGTTTACAGGGTTGGTGACATGATTATATGTCGCCCTGTTACCTCAACTAAATCATGTCCTGGACTTTTTTACGCCCCCGCTATAAACCTTTTAGCCTCCCTTACGTTATTTCCAGTATAATAGACATCTGACCGATGTCTATTGAAAAAGATATAGTAGCGCGAGCGACAACAGGCGATGGAGACGCCTTTACCCAGCTTTATGAGAGGCATTTTAATGGGATTTACCGCTACATCTACCTCAGATTGGGGAACCACTTTGAGGCGGAGGATTTAACTCAGGAGGTGTTTGTCAAAGCATTGGAAGCGATAGGCTCCTATAAGTGGCGAGACTTACCTTTCGCCTCATGGTTATACCGAATCGCACATAACCGGGTAATCGACCATGTCAGGAAGCAGGGTAAGGTAGAAAAGGTGCCCCTGGAAGATGATATGACTCTGGTTAGCAAGTCAAATCCGGCGCTTGCAGCAGAACGCGAGCTTGAAATTGAGGAATTGATTAGCCATATAGAAAAATTATCTCCCGCTCAAAGGGAAGTGATTTCGCTCCGCTTTGGTGCTGAGCTTTCAGTTGCCGAGGCGGCTAAAGCCCTGGGGAAGAACGAAGGTACGGTGAAAGCTTTGCAATACAACGGCATTGCAGCACTAAGGAAAATGCTGCTGACAGATAACTAAAAATGATTCGAAAGATAGAAAACATCTTTAACAATTGCCTGGAGAGAATGTTCGAAGGTGAAAGCATCAAGGACTGCCTTAATGCTTACCCCAAAAAGGCATCCGAACTAGAACCTTTACTCAAAACCAGTTTGGCCATTGCGCTGAGTTCCTCTACCATTCAACCCAACCCCAAGTTTAAGGCAAGAACTCATCATCAGTTTCAACTAATGCTCCATGCCAAACAGAAGAAAGCTGAACGGAGAGCAATAATTTCTATCTGGCACAGGCGTTGGGCTCTGGCCATGGCCACCATACTGGTTGTCTTTCTCGTCGGTATTGGAACGACGACTGCCTCCACAAATGCTCTGCCTGACGAATCTCTCTATCCTATCAAGTTGGCTGCAGAGCAGGTGAGG
>CAZCKW010000115.1:0-1323 GCA_964499375.1 uncultured Dehalococcoidales bacterium | reverse complement strand
AGTAGAAACCTTTGACACAGGGAAAAATATGGGAGAACTGGAGATAATCCTGAGCCAAAGCCGCACAAATAGTTTGAATGCATTATGGTATGCCTTAGACAATGCTCCTGAAAAGCTTAAACCAATATTAGAACAAGCTATTGCGGGTATGGAAGAGGATTACAATATTACAATTTCCCTCATAGAAAGTAGCTCAAGTCAGTAATACCGGGCAAATCCTCCGTATCAAATCACTTAACGACCTCTCCCCTCAGGTTTGATTTTAGCTGATTCAATTCGCATTTCTGATTATATACGACTATAATGTGAGTCTGTTTGGGGACATGGGGTTGTTGATGCAGGCGTGGGATTTCTGAAGGGAACCTTTACTCCAACAGAGTTTCGATATGGATTCAATGCGCTGTCTTTGTGGTTATATTTATCGTCATCGCTTCCGGGCGAGGGGCATGTGATGGGATACGCTTCACTAACCATGTGAAAACGTCGCCCCTGTCGCCGGGGAAATTTCCAGTCAGTAAAGTCGCATTCTGCAACAACTATCAACGGTGAAGCTAACTATGCCGTCGGCATGCTAAATTTCGCAGATACTATGAGTTTTTCCGTAAAGGTGAATAGAGGAGAGGATTGAACTGTATATGCATTATCGTAAGGACATAAGGAATATAGTCATTATCGCCCATGTTGACCATGGCAAGACTACTCTGGTAGATGCCATGCTCAAACAGAGCAAGGTGTTCCGGGATAACCAGAAATTGGGCGAGTTAATAATGGACCAGAGCGAACTGGAAAGGGAAAAGGGAGTTACCATACTGGCCAAAAACACGGCTGTGATTTACCGTGGAGTAAAAATCAATATTATAGATACTCCAGGGCATGCCGATTTCAGTGGAGAAGTGGAGCGTGTCATAAGTATGGCTGACGGCTGTCTGCTTCTGGTTGATTCCGTAGAAGGACCCATGCCACAGACCAAGTTTGTGCTTCGTCGGGCACTGGAGAGAGGACTAAAACCCATTGTAGTTATCAACAAGATAGACAGGCAGAACTCGCGGATAGCAGAGGTGAACAGGCTTATACAGGACTTGTTCCTGGAGTTGGCTACAAATGCCGACCAGCTTGATTTCCCGTTACTGTATGTTAGTGCTAAGGAAGGTATAGCTGTAACCGAAGCAGGTATGCCAGGCAAGGACATAATGCCTCTCTTTGAATGCATACTGAAAAATATACCTCCGCCGCAAATTGAAAACGGGCCACTGCAAATGCTGGTTTCCAACCTGGACTATGACAGCCACAAAGGTAGAATAGCTATTGGTAGAATCTGGAGAG
>CAZCKW010000114.1:0-3244 GCA_964499375.1 uncultured Dehalococcoidales bacterium | reverse complement strand
AGTCCAGGCAATATTAGAGTAGGTGCACTTATCAATGGTTAATGCTTTCATTGCCGTGCTTGGTGATTATCTATCGGGGTCTATCCCTTCAGCGTATATTGCTGCTCAACTGGTGGGCGTTTTAGAGGGAGAGGAGTAATTGCCGGGATACAATGCTTACTTAGCCAATATTACAGGTAGCCTTAGGTAAAAAGTTATGAAGAAGGGTTGAATGTATAAATGAATGAGCTATGTTATCTGACTATTCATGAAGCACATGAGCTTCTTAAACAGAAGAAAATTTCCTCGGTCGAACTCACTAAATCTGCGCTAAGGCGCATTGCTGAGGTAGAAGATAAAATACATGCTTGTGTCACCATCACGGAAGATTTAGCTTTAAGACAGGCAGAAGAGGCTGATAGATATATCAGTGATGGTGATATTGCACCTTTAACCGGCATACCTGCCCTGATTAAAGATGTTATATGTACTCGGGGGATACGAACTACCTGCTCTTCCAAGATGCTGGAGAATTTTATTCCACCCTATGATGCAACAGTAATGGAGAAATTGAAGTCGCAAAGGATGGTGATAATAGGCAAGACGAATATGGACGAGTTTGCCATGGGCTCATCCACTGAGCATTCTGCCTTTTTCCCTACACATAATCCCTGGGACTTGAGCCGTGTTCCCGGTGGTAGTAGTGGTGGCTCAGTTGCGGCTGTGGCCGCTGGTGAAGCCATCTATGCTCTTGGTTCTGACACCGGTGGTAGCATCCGGCAACCTGCAGGATTTTGTAATGTAGTTGGCTTCAAACCGACCTATGGACGTGTGAGTCGTTTTGGTTTGGTCGCTTTTGCCAGCTCACTTGACCAAATTGGGCCGATAACCAATGATGTCACCGACTGCGCACTGGTGATGGGAGTTATTTCAGGATATGATGCCAGGGATTCAACCTCTGTTCAATATCCTGTGCCAGATTATACCCGGCATCTAATCCCTGACCTTCAGGGGCTGAGAATCGGTATCCCCGGGGAGTACTTTGTCGAGGGCATGCAGGATGAAGTGAGAGTGGCTTTGGAGTTAGCCGTGGGAAAACTAAAGGAACTGGGTGCGGAAGTGGATTGGGACGCCTCTTTACCATCTACTAAATATGCCCTGGCTGTCTATTATATAGTTGCTCCATCCGAAGCCTCAGCGAATTTAGCTCGCTATGATGGAGTGAAATATGGATTCTCGGAGCGAAATACCAGCAATGTAATAGAGTCAACGGAAAAGACGCGGCAATTAGGTTTTGGTTCTGAAGTTAAGAGGCGCATAATGCTGGGTACCTACGCTCTATCTGCTGGCTATTATGACGCTTACTATGTTAAGGCGCAGAAGGTGCGCACCTTGATAAAGCAGGAATTCGACCAGGCATTCAAAAAATATGATGCTTTGGTCACTCCTACATCACCTACGGTGGCTTTCAAGCTGGGTGAGAAAACGGAAGACCCGATGCAGATGTATTTGAGCGATATATGTACCTTGCCGATAAACATCGCTGGGGTTCCCGCCATCTCCATACCCGCCGGTTTTGCCAATAACCTGCCGATAGGCATGCAGATTATAGGTAAGCCTTTCAGTGAGGAAACGATATTGCGCATTGCGTTTGCCTACGAGCAGGCAACGGACTGGCATAAGCGGAAGCCGCCATTATGATTATGAAAGTTCAGGTGAGTTGCTATTCAGGTCGTACTTATGCTGAACGACCAAAGTCTTTCATGTGGGAAGGTAAAGGATATAAGGTTGAGGAAGTAGAAAAGGAGTGGCGAGAACCGGGCAGGAAGTTTTTTAAAGTTACCACCGATGGGGGCAAGCTATTTGAGTTATACTACGATGAGGCTAAGGATATATGGTCGGCCGTTGAGTTAGCAGAATAGTGGTATACGGAGTGGGTTTCTGAGATTGTTGGATGCAGCTAGCTGCGAGTAAGGCGATAGTTCAGTCGCTGGCGTTCTCTAAATGGATACGCTGGAGGAGCCCCATTTTCTCTTTGACTTCTTTGAGGGTCTCGTTGGCTATTACTTCTGCTCTGCTGGCTCCATCAGCAAGAACCTCAGTAATGTAGTTGGGTTTGGTTGCCAGGGAAGCGCGCTTTTCCCGAAAAGGCTCGAGAGAAGAGCTAATAGCCTGGGCTAGCATTTTTTTACAATCAACACAACCAATGCCAGCACTGCGGCACTCAGAGGCAATCTCCTCTACTCGCGTTGGAGTGAAAACCTGGTGGAGACGGTAGATGTTACATATTTCAGGATGCCCGGGGTCAGAGCGGTAACGTCGCGCCGGGTCTGTAACTGCGTTCCTGACCCTCTCCAGGATTTCCTGAGGCGAAGCGGACATCTCAATGTGGTTGTTATAGCTTTTACTCATCTTCTGCTCGCCATCCAGCCCCATGATTAGTGGGAAAGAGGTCAACCTTGCTTGCGGCTCAGGGAAAACGAATCCGTAAGTGGAGTTGAATCGGCGTACTATCTCTCGAGCTATTTCCAGATGAGGAAGCTGGTCCTCACCTACAGGGACGACCTCCCCTTTATAGAGGGCGATATCTGCGGTCATAAGAACTGGATAACCCACCAGTCCATAATTAACATTTTGTGGTTGTGTCTTTACCTTTTCTTTAAATGTGGGTACGCGCAATAACCAGTTCAATGGAGTAATCATGCTGAATATAGTGTGGAGTTCCATTACCTGAGGTATGTGAGATTGAATGAAGAGTATGCTTTTCTGTGGGTCAATGCCTGCCGCCAGCCAATCGAGCACCATTTCATAGATATCAGTCTTAAGCATTTTAGTGTTCTCAAGAGTGGTGAGAGCATGGATATCCACTACGCAGTAAACGCAATCGTACTCCTCCTGGAGAGTAATACAATTCTGAATGGTACCCAGGTAGTTACCGATATGCTGCTTGCCGGTAGGTCGGAAACCAGAAAAAACACGCTTTTTCATTTACCTGTGTCCATTAATGGATATTCAGTACTATCCTATTTTCAAGGCCGTATATCATTGAAATATAATTGGTAGCGCATACCGGATTCGAACCGGTGATCTCCTCCTTGAGAGGGAGGTGTCCTAAACCCCTAGACGAATGCGCCGTAGCTGCTTATACTACCAGTTGTTCACAAAGTTAACAAGTCTTCTTTTATCGATTGTCAAGACTCATTAGAAATGTCCTCTACTGTCGTTGCGAGGGGCGCTAGCCCCGAAGCAATCTCCACACCTCACG
>CAZCKW010000113.1:0-3318 GCA_964499375.1 uncultured Dehalococcoidales bacterium | reverse complement strand
GAGCTAACTATGGTCCAGCAGCTATCGCGGCAATAAGATCATCCCACCATAACTGGGGTTTTTTATCTTACAAGATGGGTGCGTTTGGCAGATTCTTCGAGTTGCTTGGACATACAGCCATGTTTGATAATCCCGATAGCTGGGAAGGTTGGCACTGGGGGGCTATACATACCTGGGGTTTCTATTGGAGACTGGGGGCCCCTGAAACACACGACCTGCTGCAGGACGCTTTGAAGAATACCGAGTTGATTGTTCACTGGTCCAATGATCCCGATTCCACACACGGAATATACAACGCACAGGAGTCTGTAACGTGGCGTTACTGGCTCAGAGAGTTGGGGATAAAGCAGATATTCATCGACCCTTTCTGCAACTACACCGCCGCTATACTGGGAGATAAATGGATAGCTCCCAGGCCAGGCACCGACGCTGCTATGGCTATGGCTATAGCCTATGTCTGGATCGACGAGGGCACTTATGATAAGGACTACCTAGCCACCCATACCATCGGTTTTGAGCAGTTTAAAAAACATATCATGGGTGAGGACGATGGTGTACCCAAGACTCCCGGATGGGCAGAGGAAATAACAGGTGTTCAAGGACGAACTATAAGGGCTCTGGCCAGGGAGTGGGCATCAAAACGGACAATGTTAGCCAGTGGTGCAATAGGAGTTTGGGGAGGGGCCTGCAGACAAGCCTACGGGCATGAGTGGGCAAGGCTGATGGTATTGCTTCAAGCCATGCAGGGTCTGGGTAAGCCAGGGGTTAATATCTGGGGAACTAACACGGGAGCACCACTTACCTCCCCATTCAAATTTCCCGGATATGCTGAGGGGGGGCTGGATGCATTTTCACTGGTGGCAAAGAAGCCCGCTGTCAATCCAGTTACCCAGCGTATTTACCGTTTGCTTATCCCTGAGTGTATCTTGAACCCTCCTGTGAGCTGGATAGGAGAGGGCTTCTGCGGCAACTCTATAGAACAGCAATTTATTCCATATACCTATCCCGAATCTGGCAGTCCTGAGATTAAGATGATGTACCGGTATGGAGGCTCTTTCATTGGCACGATGACCGAGACAAACAGGTGGGTAAGGATGTACCAGAGCCCCAAGCTTGAGTTTGTGGTTAACCAGGATTGCTGGTGGCAGAGTGAAACAGGATTCGCCGATATCATCCTGCCGGCATGCACCAACCTTGAGCGGAGTGACATAGCTGAGTGGGCCAGGGCTGGGGGGTATGGTCCTTTCACCCATGGCGGAGTCAATCGACGGATTATTGTTTACCAGAAGAAGTGCATAGAGCCTTTGTGGGAATCAAGGCCTGATTACGATATTTTTGTAGACCTGGCTGAAAGGCTGGGATTAAAAGAAGAATATACTGAGGGCAACTCGTGGGAAGGATGGGTTAGAAAAATTTTTGATGCCTCCTCCTTGCCAGAACATATATCCTATGAAGATTTCAAGAAGAAGGGTTACTTTGTGGCACCTCTCCCGAAGGATTATAAACATACTCCAGCGCTACGCTGGTTCTACGAGGGTAGGGAGTGTGATACACCGGACCAGTTTAATCCTAAAAGGGGTACTGAAAAGGCTAAAGAGCTGGGAACATACAGCGGCAAGATAGAGTTTGTTTCACAGAGCTTGACAGAGCTTTCTCCTGATGATAAGGAAAGACCGCCGATGCCGCGGTATATTCCAAGCTGGGAGGGTTATGACTCGGAACTTGCGGGAAAATATCCCTTGCAGTTAATCTCACCACATCCCAGGTTTTCCTTCCACACACATCACGATATTCATGTAACCTGGTTGGAAGATATTCCAGGTCATCGCATAGTAAAAGATGGCTATCCCTGGCATGTTATCCGTATTCATCCATCGGATGCCAGCGCCAGGGGTATAAAGAGTGGAGATGTTGTTAAGATGCACAATGACCGGGGAGCGGTGCTGGGTATTGTACAGGTCACTGAGAGAATGAGACCAGGTGTGGTTCATTCGTATGAATCTTCCTCAAAATATGACCCGCTGGAGAAAGGTAAGCCTGGCAGTATAGATAGAGGTGGTTGTATCAATCTGCTGACCCCTTCGCGGATGATATCAAAGAATGCTCCAGGAATGGCAAATAACTCCTGTTTGATTGAAATATCAACATGGGAGTTATAGCAATAACACACATAAGATAATCGGGAAATTTAACATGGAACAGGCAGAGAAAAAGGGGGTAAGCAATAGAGTGGGGATTGATGTCGTTCAGATAGATGAGAGACACATGCATGGATGATTAAAGGGCGCTATAATGGCTGCATTATGAATGTTCCTCGTAAAACCCCGGGATGCAGACCTTCTGACGGATATTTGCAGGCTATCCCACCAAAAGCCAAACTCTGTGGGATATCTTATTCCATAAGAATTCCTTGGGCACTCTCAACAAAAGTAGAGAAAGGAGATAAGTGTCCAATAACCGAACGAGTACAAACCGGAAGGGAGGTATTTGGATATGTTATGATGAATTTGAACGCACTCTAATGAAATATTAAAAATGGATTTATTATAATGCCAGAGAGGAAATAGAGGAGTGTATTAAAATGTCAGATAAATTTAAAGCTCACTATAATGATGTGCACGTCGGAGAGGCAAATACAGAAGAAATAGAGGAAACATTCATAAAAGGTCTTGCCCTTGGTGGTCATGGGGCAATGCCCGCAGCTATTGATACCAGGGGTGGCAGAATAGTCAGAATCAGACCATTACACTTAGATTGGAGGTATGATAAGAAAAAATTCAATAAATGGAAGATTAAGGCACGAGGGAAAACCTTTGAGCCATCTATGAAAATAGCGCTACCCCCTTTCAGTCTGGCATACAAAAAGCGTGTTTATTCCCCCAACAGGATCAAGTACCCCCTGAAGAGGGTTGATTGGGACCCTAACGGCGAGAGAAACCCCCAGAACAGAGGTAAGAGCAAGTTCAAGAGAATCTCATGGGATGAGGCTACAGATATAATCGCCAGCGAAATAAAGAGAGTAAAAGCAAAATATGGTTCGTATAGTATACTGGCTCAGGCTGACGGACACGGGGAGTCAAAAATTGTCCACGCCGCCCATGGGTGTCAGTATGAGTTGCTCAAACTTCTGGGAGGCTCTACATTTCAGCAAAGAAATCCGGATAGCTGGGAGGGGTGGTACTGGGGAGCCAAACATGTGTGGGGGATGGATAATGGCTCTGGTTTGAAAGGCTATTATAAACAAGACAATCTAGTCAAGGATATGGCAGAAAATGCTGAGATGCTTCTGTTCTGGGGGTGCGACCCGGAAACTACCCC
>CAZCKW010000112.1:0-3334 GCA_964499375.1 uncultured Dehalococcoidales bacterium | reverse complement strand
TGCACCGTCAGGAGGCGAAGTAACTTACCTGAAGATTGAACTCTCAGAATACCCCAATTACACTATTAACAGCATCCATCGCAATGGCACTATCTCTGATGCGATAATTGGCGTACCATGGGATCCTGTCAGCGAAATACCATCAGATGATGACAATGATATTCAGAAAATAACAATCACCGTCAGCCACCAGGGTGATGAAGTATTTACGCTGGAGGACTATAAGGTAAACCGATGAGCACTCCCTTTAGGTCATTGCGAGGCAGCTATGCTGCCGTGGCAATCCCCACACCACACACTGTCATTGCGAGGAGCACTCCCTTTTGTCATTGCGAGGAGTGCCAGCCTTTAGCCGCGAGCGAAGCGTGGCGGGAAGAAGCAATCTCATAAATGTGAACAAAAATGAAAAAACCTTCCATTATAAAGAGCAACCAGAAGGGCTTCACCCTGATTGAGTTGATAATAACCATCGCTATAGCGGGAATTATCGGCGGCGCCGCTACCCTGGCAGTACATCAGGTGATTACCATTCCCACTATCAGCAACGACCACAACATAGCCATAAACCAGGTACGCAACGCCGTCCACTGGATTAGCCGGGACGTTCAGGGAGCAGACCCTGATTCGACTAGCACCAGTCCATTCCTCAGCCTGGCACTGGTGGACTGGGAATCTGCATCTGAAACGTGGACTACACATAATATAACCTACAGTCTTGAAGACATGACAGGAACAGAACTGAAAGAACTGTGGCGTGATTACGATAATGGCACAACACAAAGACTCATCGCTCAATATATCGACCAGGACAACTCAAGTTGCACCTGGGATGACACGAACAATGTGCTAACAGTCACCATCACTGCCCAGGTGGGCAACAGTACAGAGACACGGACATTCGAGGTAAAGCCCCGCCGTGATTCGTCCGCATAGTTGTCAGAACAGGTGAAATTGCTATATTTATTCCATGAATAGTACTATTTTCTTCTGTAATACAGTACTAATTGGCTAGCTTATCGGCGCTGAAATGTTGCAAAATATAATTTTTATGTTAACATTATTATACAGGTAGCTGGAATGAAGATATTAAGTCGAGTGCTGAAAACAGTAAATAGCCAGCAGAAGGGGCAGGTGCTGCTGATAGTCTTAATTCTGCTCCTCCTGGGCGCATTAATAATCCCCCCAACAATCAGCCACGCAGGCTCCAGCCTTATATTTCACCGGGTAACAGAATGGAAAGCCGAGCAGCTCTACGCCGCCGACTCTGGGGTTGAATACGCATTGATTACACTATCAAACGGAGAGACGACGGTAGAGGATTATAATCTGAATAACACCAGTGTAAACGTTACCATAGAGGAGAAGGGAGATGGTTACCTTATTACCTCAACTGCCACCAGTGATAATGGAAGCAGTACCACGATTGATGCTGGAGTATCGGCAAGTGGTGGCTTTGCTTTTCTTTTTGACAACGTCATTACCAGCCCTGGGGATGTCACAATCAAGGGTGTGGTTTCCGGTAATGTTACCTATGGTGATGACTTAACAATAATAGCAGGAGGCTCGCTTAATGGCACTCCCACACAAGACCCTGACCTGGAAGACTACTGGCCTAGTGAAGACACCTTGTCCTCCTTTTACCTCTCTCAAGTTGTTGGACTGACCCCATATCCAGATAGCATCATAGACCTTGCGGATACCAGCAGCATCGGTTCATTATACAGACAGGGGTCTTTATCCATTGATAGCACAGCTATCAATAGGACCGCCACGCTGGATGGCACTGTATACGTTACCGGTGACCTGATATTTGCACAAGCAGGGGTAGCTGCATATACAATAGACCTTAATGAACAGACTATCTTCTGTGAAGGTGCAATTACGGTATCCGAGGCGTGTACCATCATCGGGTCAGGGTGCATCATCGCCATAGGAGATGTCATTTTTAAGCCACAGGGCGACGTTGGGAGTGAAGATGATTTCGTGTTTATTATGTCTATCAGCGGAACAACTAAACTACAGCCTACCGGCACCTTCTATGGTTCTATCGCCGGGGATGCTCTAGTTTATCTAGAGCCTAACTCCTCTCTAACCTGGACCAGCGTGGGAGGAGAAGGCATCCTAAACTTCCCCGAAGGCGCTGGCATCCTGGGTGGCAGCGTAGAAAATATGACGCTTGGCGGCTGGGATATAAGCTAGCGCTTTTACCAGCATTCACTGTTGCAAGCGTCCCCTGGTAAATTAAGCCATATCATCGCTACTCCTGTTATTTTGTTCTTTTAATGAGCCACGCTTTTCCTGTCATTGCGAGGAGCGTCAGCGACGCGGCAATCTCGCACAGAAGCCCCATAGATTGCTTCGTCCCGCCACGCTTCGCTCGCGGCTAAAGATTAGCATTCCTCGCAAAGACGAGGGGAGGCTAATCCTCGCAAAGACATAAAGGAACTACTTCCTCGCAAAGTCAATGTGTGGCGTGGAGATTGCCACGGCAGCAGAGCTGCCTCGCAAAGACATAAAGAGTCTTCGCGATGCCGATGAATCACGAGCTCTATTCTAATTAGCCTTAACAGGAATCCAAGCCTCTGCTATAATTCTAATGAAAGGGAGGCATAGAAATGGCAAAAGTTAAAGACTTAACCATCGACGATCTGGATTACTTAATAGAGCAGAAAATTCTGGAGGTTCTCGGGGATCCTGATTCCGGTCTAGAATTAAAAGCAGAGTTCAAACAAGAACTGGAAAGACGTTTGAAAAATCCGTCCAGAAGAATTCCTCAGGAAGAGGTAACAGGAAAACTTGGTTAAAATCGAGTGGACTGAAGCAGCAATAAAGGACCTTCAAAGCCTTGATAAGCCAATAACCCAAAGGATTTTGACAAAAGTTGCCTGGTTTTTCAACAATTTTGAGAAAGTCGTTCCAGAGCCACTAATTGGTAAATTTGAAGGGGCATTTAAACTACGTATAGGAGATTGGAGAGTAATTTATACAGTGGAAGGTAAAACCATAGTAATTCAATTTATAGGCCATAGAAGAGAAATTTATAACATCAAGTAGTTCAGGTATAGGATCTTGTAACCTGTAATCGTTCAGGTAATTGGAGACACATCAGTAGTGCGACCCTTCAGGGTCATGCGGGAAAACACAACAGGGACGAGATTCCTCGCTTCACTCGGAATGACAAGGAAAGTGGCTCGGAATGACAACCCTTCCTGTCATTGCGAGGAGCGTCAGCGACGCGGCAATCTCCTACGGAAGCCACAATATAGATTGCTTCGTCATTTGCATTCCTCGCAAAGACAATGTGTGGGGTGGAGATTGCCACAGCAGCAGAGCT
>CAZCKW010000111.1:0-3385 GCA_964499375.1 uncultured Dehalococcoidales bacterium | reverse complement strand
TTCCTGCAGTTGCTGGAATATCTTCATACCCAGTACGGGATTTATTCCTGCTGCTGGTTCATCGAGTAGTAAAAGCCTTGGCTTTGCCATTAGTCCTCTGGCTATTTCCAGGAGTTTTCTTTGTCCTCCAGAGAGTTCCCCTGCGGGAGAAAAGGCTAATTTGTCTAACTCCACGAGCTCAAGTAACTGCAGGGCCTCATCTATCAGCACTTTCTCCTGCTCCTGCCATCCTTTTCTACGGAAGAGGCTGTTTACAAGTCTATCTCCCTGGTGTCCTCGTGCTGCTACCAGCATGTTGTCCAATACGCTCATTTGAAGAAACAATCGGGGTATCTGAAAGGCGTTAACCAATCCTAAAGAATAGATCTGATGAGGAGCTAACCTGTTGGTACAGGTACCATTAAAATAGATATTCCCTTCATCTGGTCTGTAAAGACCAAGGATAGTGTTAAACAAGGTGGTTTAGCCGCTGCCATTGCGTCCGACCAGACCACAGATACCCCTTTTTTTAACTTCCTGGCTTACACCATTAACGGCATAAACACCACCAAAGTGTTTGCTAATTTCTGTTATTTTTAATAATGTTTCTTCCATATTGAATTGCTTTTAATTTCATTTGCTCATTCGCCTGCCGAAACATGCGCTGTCGTCATACAAGGGAAGTTTATTATGTATTCACCAGGGAACCCTAGCGAACTGAGAAGAGTTTCGCTAATAGTTAATAGCTTATTTGTACGCAGCCCCTCTCCTCAGGGGCTGTGTAAAGATGAAGATACGAACACCGAAGTGCTTGCTAGCATCTATCGTTCTTAACAGCACTTTTTCCATATCGTGCTAACTCCAATGCTTTGGTCTTAATCCGACTTTCCTTCAATAAACCCTGTGGTCTATAAAATAAAACAAGAATGATTAAAACACCAAATAGAATGTATTGCAAGTTATTGGGGTCAATTGGCAAGATTAAGTAATCTTTAGCTATATTTGAACCCCGGTCAAAGAGCTCCACCAATCCAGCACCCAACAAAGCCCCCCAGTTATTGGCTGGTCCGCCTAGAAGAACCATTATCCACACGGTAAAGGTGATAATAGGCAGAAACATATTGGGAAGAATACACTGAATATATTGAGCGTAAAGTCCGCCAGCCAGCCCGGCCATGGCTGAACCTAACATAAAAATCTGGGCTTTATATTTGGCTCTATTCTTACCAAGTGCCTCGGCTGCCACCTCATCTTCCCTTATAGCTCGTATCACTCGACCATAAGGGGAGTTCGTTAGTAACTGAATTATAAAGAAACAGATAAACAGGCAGGAAAAGACCAGTCCTATGTTTATCAGGGCATCAACTCTATGAGAAGCCCCCGTCAGAGAAATCGCTGGAGAAACTGCTATCCCCCAGTCACCCCCGGCAATCCAATCCTCGGATTTAACAATTAACCGCAGTATTTCACCAAAGGTTAATACCACTATGGCCAGGTAGTCCGTCCTTAACCTTAAGGCAGGCAGAGAAATAAGCAGGCCAAAAAGGGATGAGATTAAGGCACCAGCAATAAGACAAAGGTAAAAGGGAATACCAGCTTGGGAAAGCAGGGCATAAGAATAAGCGCCGACGAGGAAGAAGGCTACTTTACCAAAATTGGCTAACCCCGCAAAGCCAAACTCCAGGTTCAAGCTTAGAGCTACTATGGCAAAGATGCCAGTATAAACAACCAGGTCGAGTACATATAATAAAGGATCCAAATTAACCTCTCCTGAATAGCATAGCTAATCCCTGTGGCTTGAAAATCAAAGTCACTATCAGAATCACGAAAGCTATACCTATTCGGTATGTGGTCGAAAGTCCAAGAGCGACCAGTCCTACCACACCAATATTTTCGGCTAAACCGATGATAAAGGCTGCAGTTATAGCGCCATAAAAGTTACCGATTCCACCAAGTATGACGACGGCGAAGATGGGCAGTATGATATCCCAGCCAGTTAAAGGCCAGATTTGAGTGTCGGCGCCGCGAAAGATTCCGGCAACTGCAGCCAGACCAGCACCAATAAACCAGGTAATCCAGATTACTCGGTCAACATTAATTCCAGAGGCCAGTGCCAATTCGCGATTGCTGGAAGTGGCCCTGATAGCTTTGCCTATCTTAGTTTTTACCAAAACAAAATGCATGATGACTGCCAGGGCCAGGGCGGTAAAGATCAGCCATAGCCAGAGGCCGGTGATTCTGAGCGGACCCCAATCAAAGGCAGGCCAGGCGGAGCTGAAGTACAATGGTTCCCATGTCCAGGCAGAACCGATAGAGTATCTGAGAATAAAACCCAGTGCAATAGAGGCTACCATAAGATGAATCGTAGTAGCTCCCCTCTTGGCGAGGGGTTGGAAGATGCCGCGATAACATAGAAAACCTACTGTGCCGCTAACTATGAATGAAACAACAAGGGCTGCAGGCAATCCCAACCCAAGTTGCTCAGCTACAAAGTAACCAATAAAAGCGCCCAGGGTGATGAGTTCAGCATGAGCAAAGTTGGGGAAGTTCGATAAGCCATAGGTTAAGGTAAGCCCTACGGCGCCTATAAGATAAAGGCTTCCTGTGATTACTGAGTTGAATAGTACCTGCGCCCAATTAATTCCCATAACTAACCCAGTAAACAGAATTCTGATAAAATCGAATTCACCAACGATTCCCGGTAATCGAATGCAGCCGCTGTTCTTTTAGTGTCGAAGGAGATTACTTCAATGCAGATTATCACAAATTTGTAATGGTATCACATTAAGGAGCTTGAGGTCGAATGTTGCTGTCAAGGGAAAATGTCCTCTAATTGTTAAGCGAAAATGTCACCCCTTGTTATCAACATATATTTTGAACCCTCTTCACCAGGGATGATTTGGGGGAGGCTTATAGGGATGAGGAGTCTTTGACTCAGGGGTCTTACTTGCCCCTGCTATTCGAAGCTCACTAACCAGTCTGTCCTGAAAGGTGCCCCACAGTCTTTCAATCCCACCTTTCGCCTGAGGGGAGAGTGCAGTTGATAGATATGATGCCCAATTCCTCCATTATCCTGCCAAACTGGGTTGGTTTTCTTTTTCCCTCAACTAGTATTCTTCTTACTTGGCGTGTGGAGAGGCCTAATACCTCAGCAGCCTCCCTGGAAGTCATTTTGTCTGTCTCCACCTTATTTAGTACCATTAGCCTTATCTGCTCTTTCTTGTTCAATGTCATCATCTACTTCATGGTGACAATTTCCCTTAACAGTTAGAGAGGACAAAATCCTATAACATTAACAAAGGGGTTACTTAAAATTTGACAAATTTTCATGGTCATGTTAGACTGATAGTTGCTCCAAGTAATCGAGCTGAAGCTTGGTGGATGAGGCAGCTAAGCACTGGGTAAG
>CAZCKW010000110.1:0-3431 GCA_964499375.1 uncultured Dehalococcoidales bacterium | reverse complement strand
AATGAAACCGCAGCCAGTATCAGTTTTCAACGCCTTCTCAATTTCGTTAATAAACCCTATATTACCCTCGACCAATTCTTGCTGGGCTTTGTCCTTGCGGCTAATGCTAACATAACAGGGCAAATTCTGGAGAACGTCTTCTGTAAAGACAAGTCTGCTATCCTCCCAAACCACCTGTGTTAAAGTGTCCTGTTTATAACTTTCTATATCTCTCATCAATCCGATAGGCCACGCACCAGCCACGTAACCACCTGCTGTATTATCATGAAAAAAGTTGATACCTGAAAGTTGCGCTGGTGAAATGTAATCGAATGCCTGGTTTCCGTAACGAGAGATGACATGCAGCGGGCAACTGACAATCAAAAGCAGGCACATAACAAACGCCACTATTTTCTTTTTAACATCAAGTAGCATGGCTCCCAAAAACGCCATCCCGGGAAGGGCAAAAAGATATATCCTGGGAAGAAGTTCGCCATACTGTGAAGAGAAGCCGAGTAAAATTAAAGGAGCCAGTGTAATAATCAGGAGGGGAATTACCAGCTTGATTTTTCTTCTGAAAAAACACAACAGGATTACACCGGCTAAACCAATCAAGGCAAATATTGATGAAAACAGTAACCTCATGTTCGTTATAGCAATGTGAGATTGGCTACCTGAGACACGCGAGGTAACCTCCCTCCCCATTATAAAGCCCAGGTTTAGTATATGCCATATTGAGTGCGCCCCACTTCCCACAACCCCTGCTATTCTTGGCATTAATATGCCTTGGGCACCAGTCAAGTTCCAGCAGGCTACCAGAATTACACAAGCCATTACGACCAACACCATCCGTTTGTCTCTCTTTACCAAGGAAAGCCCTATCAGAATACACAGGAAAGCCAGTGAAGTTAATAAATGGGTTACCGCCAGCGCAGCAAAGATAATCACTGTTAACGACAGCAACCTGAATGATTCTGTGTGCCTCTGCCAGATTTTAGGGTTTGTTATCAGCGCCAAAAGTGTCAGCAGGAGGAAAAATCCGAAGCCCTGCGGATTCAAATGCACATGAGGAACCCATTGAGCCAGATAAAAAAGCCAGCAGCCAAGCCAGCAGTAATTGCTCCGTTCTTCCCCCAGAGTGTTTTTCAGAAAAACATATAAAGGTGGAAGATACAATAACTGCATTAAAAAGGGAACAAGTCCTTTAGCGACAAGTGCTTCCAGATTTACCAGGGCGATGTTGGATATGGAAGCAGAGGTAATGAAAGTTGCTGGCCAACTTAGATATTCAGAAACAGCAGCGTTAAAATGTCCTTCTCTCGTTATATAGTCAATGTAACCGAGGTTTCTATAGTCATGGTTAATTACAGGTGTTGAGCCGCCTGTTACCGATGGAATCAACCATAAGGCTGAAACCAGAATCAATAGCTGTAAGCAGAGTAGTTTGCCATGTTTCTCCCGGGAAACCCACAGGATAGCTGATGCAATGGTCAGACAAGCCAGAGCAATAAAGAAAGTCACCGGTAAACCATAAATCAGTCCGAAGTAGCCAATTTCAAACCTGGCATGCAAAACACTGTATGACCATAGCAGCAGGGCTATTATAGTTAAGAGTACCGAGATTTGCTGCCTTGATAATCTTAATGAAGGGGTTTGAACTGGTATATGCATTAGCATACGATTATAACATGTAAAGAACACTTATTTAGAACAGCCTTAGTGTTATTTGCCGGCTAATCCTGGCTCGATTCGTATAGCCTGGCAATCTCCTGCGTAACCTCATCCCATGACCACAGCTTCACATTTCCTGCTTCTTTACCAGCTACAGTAGTTATTAGCTCTGCCAGCTCAGCATTACTTATGGGGTAATCAATACCGAAGCAGTTCTCATTATCAATCCATTCCGTTAAAGCTGATGTATTGGCTACGATGCAAGGCGTTTTTGAAGCCAGAGCTTCAGCAATCACGATGGAAAAGGCTTCTTGCCGGGATAACAGGACAAACACACCGGCTTTAGCATACATGTTCAAGAGCTCCTGCTGAGGAAGTTCCTGATAGAATTCGACTCTATCATTCAACCCCATCTTCCTAGTAAGGCTTAATAGATTAGCTTTATATCGCCCCTCACCCACAATTTCCAGGCAGAAATGCTTATCCAATAAAGGCAGCGTCTCAATTATGTGCTGTACCCCTTTATATTTCTCTAATCTTCCAACAAATAAAATGACCCCCGATTCTCTCGGTATTGCCTTTCGGTTATCGTATTTTCCCAGGCTAATTCCATTAGGGATAACACTTATTTTGCCTTTATCTATGGCAAAGTCATTAATCAACAGTTGCTCTTCATATTTAGAGACGGCGATTATTTTATCTGCCTGTTCAAAGATTCTTCTGCCGAATGGTTTATATATTCCGATTAAGAAATTTCGGACTGGCGTATGTCCATGCCCATGATAATGAGGAGTCACCACAAATTTGTTCCCTCTAGCATATCGAGAAAAGTACAGGGGTAAAGCATGATAATTATGGCCGTGAACTATATCAAACTCAGCTTTCCTGAGCTCTCTGGCCATATCCAGAGATAGATGGTAAGCATCGCCCGGGGAAAAGCTCCTGAACCTTCTGATTGAGACACCATTTATTTCTTCTTCCCGTGGTAGCTTCCCTGAGGCATCACCAGTAAAAACGGTAACCTGGTGCTGCCTGGCCAGTCCCTCGCTCATATGCCTAACATGAGACTCCAGACCACCAATGCTGGGATAATATTTCGAGCATACCTGAAGTATTCTCACCGGTTAATCTTCCTCAATAATTTTCCAGCATCTCTATTCAAAAGCTCACTTTGTATGTCTGACGTATCCCTGCACAAACCCCAACCCAACCGCAATAATACAACAGAACAATATTGAAATTTGCCTTATTTCTGTCATCCGGCTGGGACCCGAGAAGACTTTTTTTATCCTTCGGGGAATATATCTAAGAAGTAACTCCTTAAGATAAGTCTCCTCGGTTCTGGTACACCTCTTAGATAGCTTCATCTTCCGAAGCAACGCCTTAGAGTATCCTTGATAAAAAGACCTTTTAAGCAACACTTTCAGCCTGGCTTTCGTTACAGGGATTTTATGGTGGACTATAGCCGCAGGATTGTATATAACTCCCACACCAAATTTACCTGTCATTCTCAAGCTAAGCTCCACTTCCTCTGCCTGTATATATCGCGCTCTCTGTCTTACGAAGCCAAAGCTTTCGTTGAAAAGCCCTACCTGGTCAAAAACTTCCCTCCTGAAGCTCATGTTCGCGCCAAAGGCGTTGCGAATCTCAGCTATCCTGTCCTGGCTAAAGCTATTATGTGTTACCCCAACCAGCCAGTATAGCTCCTCAGGGAAATATTCAGGCTTACCGGGCAACCATAATGGCAATATTTTCCCACCCACTGCCTTGACACCAGGCTC
>CAZCKW010000109.1:0-3514 GCA_964499375.1 uncultured Dehalococcoidales bacterium | reverse complement strand
GGCATGGACACATTGTCTAATAGAAAATACTTGATTACTCATAGCACTATGGGGAAAACTTTTTAAGAAGAGTTGTCTCTTGATGGAAACTGATGCCTTTACCTGAGAAGCTTGCTTGCCCAATCTACAAATTCCTGGTTACCGGAAAACTCCTGGTAAAAATTCTCAGAAAAGGCGAGGTATATTTCAGCACCAGGAATTTCTTCCTCCAGATGTTTCAGCCAGTGGAAAACGGCTACAGGCACATATTCGCTGCCGAAACCACCATAATCAGGAAACTGGGTATAATAATGGGCAGCCATGTCAAAAAAGGTAAGGTGACTATTGTCGCACGGGATGGCAACAGCGACATGTGCTCCGGGATTCAAACCAAGGGTCCTAACGCCTACTATCCAGACGGGAAACTGCCCCTGATTATAATTGAGTAGCATGCTGGCCAGTAATAGTGCCGTGTCCTCACAATCCCCCGTCTCGTCTCTTAGCGTCTCAACCGGCATTCGCCAGAAGTCACCTCTCCATTCCAGAGCTCCGTTTATATATTCGGGGAGGAGGGGAGTAGGGCTATCCTGGCTGTATTTGATATTCCCTATTATCCACATATACATGCGTCCATAATCTCGCCAAAGATACTTACTGGAGTAACCATTAGTAATTTCCTGTACCGTGGCAGCAATTTCCGGGTCATCTGGAGTGATGAAGTACTGACAATCCTGTTTAATACCTAATCGCAGATTTATTTGCCTTCTCAAGTTGACATAACTACCAAGTATCTGGTCTCGCTCGGCTTTCAGGCTGTCCATTCCTGGCTTGACAGCATACAGTTGGGCAGTGGTGTCATATAATTGAATTGTAGTGGCATATAATTGTTGCCATAAGGTGCCGCCAGCGATAAGGGAAATCACCAGCAGAACTGCTGCCACAATGAACAATTTCTTCCACAAGCCTTCTCTCATCTTAGCCCTTCAGTTTAATAGATATCCTTAGTCTCTTCAAAATTTCCCCAATCTTGAGACTTTCATAAGCGAAATTATACCATTCATATATCTGAGGCACAACTTAGCTCTAGCCATACCTTGTAAAAGCTGTTATTATTTGGCAGGTATGCGTTACGCAATTATTGCTGATATTCATGCTAATCTGGCTGCTTTTACGGCGGTGCTGGATGATATTGAGAGCTGGGGAGGGGTGGAGGAGATATGGTGCTTGGGAGATGTTGTCGGTTATGGACCTGACCCGCACCAGTGCATTGAGCTTTTGCGCCAGCGTAATCATGTCTGTGTTGCCGGAAATCACGATTGGGCAGCAATAGGTAAGCTAGATACCTCCTATTTCAATCCTGATGCCGCTGCCGCCTGCCATTGGACAGCGGCGCAGTTAAGCCCTGAGGATATAGACTATCTTGAGAATCTGCCATTGGTCATCGAAAAAGATGATTTTACTCTGGCGCATGGTAGTCCCAGGGAACCTATCTGGGAATACCTGTTATCAATTAGTAATGCCAGGGAAAATTTTGCCTACTTCAAGACGCAATTTTGTCTGGTGGGTCATTCTCATGTGCCGCTGGTGTTCCGGTATAGTGAAACCGGTGCTTGTTCCTTTAGACCGTTCTCACCTGGTATTGGACTGGTGTTAGGCAGAAGCCGATTGATAATCAATCCCGGTGGTGTGGGGCAACCTCGGGACGGTAACCCTAGAGCCAGCTATGCTATCTATGACAGTGAGGCTAGGACAGTTAAGCTCCACCGTGTTCCCTATGATATTAGCGCCACTCAAGCCAAGATGGTGAAATATGGATTACCGATACGTTTGGTGACTCGTTTGAGCTCTGGTATATGACTGAATTAAACAACACCCTTGTTACCTAACAAGGGTGTTGAGGTATTGCTATAGAAGAAACGTACTTTCAGGCTGTTTTAGCCATTTCCTTGGCCGCTGCCTGAATAGCTTCAATAATTTTACCGTAGCCGGTACAACGGCAAATGTTGCCGGATAGTGCCTTCCTAATCTCTTCCTCTTGTGGCTTCGGGTTCTCCTCCAAAAATGACTTGGTGAACAGTATCATGCCCGGCGTGCAAAAACCGCATTGCACAGCCCCGTGTTTAATAAACGCTTGTTGAAGAGGATGCAACTCCTCCCCTTTAGCTAGCCCTTCAATGGTAGTAATCTCTCTATCCCGTACACTGATGGCAAGCGTTAAACACGACCTGACCGGTTTGCCATCGATAAGAACTGTGCAAGCGCCACACTTGCCAGTGTCACAGGCATGCTTGGCACCCGTCAGCCCTAACTTATTCTTCAGAACTTCTAGAAGGGTTTCGCTGGGCTTTATCATAACCTCATAAGGGTCTCCATTTACCATCAGTGTTATTAATTGTTTCAAGGCTAACCTCCTACCTTAGTATTCAAGCACGACATTAAGGCTCTCTTCGTCAGGACATACGACATTTGTTTTCTATACTCTACTGAGGCTCTAACATCGGATATTGGACGGCATTCTTGCTTAACTAACTCAGCAGCTTTATCTATGTTCTCTTCGCTGGCATCTTTACCCTTTAGAGCATCTTCAACTTTCTGGATTCTTAGTGGAGTCGGGGCGATAGCGCCTAAGGCTATCCTCGCATCGGTGAAAATTCCGTTCTCTATGTTGACCAATGCTGCCACTGATGTTATGGCCAGGTCAGATACCGACCTTATCCCATGTTTAATATATGCCCACTTAGCATCGGCCGGTGGCACTGGTATCTGAACCTCCGTTAGTATCTCATCCAGTTTCATAACCGTGCTTCCTGGTCCAACAAAAAAGTCTTCTATGGGCACTATTCTGCTTCCATCAGGCCCGATAATTTTAACCCTTGCTGAGAGCACTATCAGAGGTGCCGCCGTATCAGCCGCTGGAGAGGCGTTACATAGATTGCCACCCAGGGTAGCCATGTTGGCTATCGCAATATTGCCGAATTGGTTGGCAACATCAACGATTTGTGGGCATTTCTTACCAAGTTCCGGAGATGTCGCCATGGCTCGGAGGGCTGTTGTTGCCCCGATTCTTATCTCATCCTTGCAGTCGATGCAGTCAAGTCCAGGGACGGCTTTAAGGTTGATGAGATATCTGGGTCTGCTGGTACCCATCTGCATTCTTATCAGCAAATCGGTGCCGCCGGCAATTATCTTTGCCGCTTCTCCATACCTGGCGAGCAATGAGACCGCCTCATTTACATCTCGTGGTTCAAAATAGTCAAAATCTCGCATTTTTATCCTCCTCTTTTCTCTGCCAGCGCTCTCAAAATTGGCTCTCCGGATACAGGTGGTATTTTTATCCTTACCCCAATGGCATCATAGACGGCATTGGCTATCGCCGGGGGAACTGAGCCAATCCCGGCTGATTCGCCTCCTCCCTTACAGCCATAAGCAAATCCCGGGTCAATGGACTCAACAAAGATTTTCTCAATCGGAGGTACGTTGGTTGCCAGCGGTACCTTGTAATCATCAAAATTGGGGTTAATTATCCTTCCATTAT
>CAZCKW010000108.1:0-3568 GCA_964499375.1 uncultured Dehalococcoidales bacterium | reverse complement strand
GTTAGAACTAGACGTTGATGACTATATAGAGAAGCCACTCGATCCCCATACTTTGGTTCAGCGGGTGGGGAAGCTTTTAAAGAAAAGGCCATAGCCCTGAGTTTTTGCACATCGGCTTGGTCTTCTCAATTCTCTTTAACTCCCACTCCAAATTCCCTTAACTCAACTTCAAGTTCATTTCTGTATTTCGTCCGCATCCAAGTGTACGTATGTTAGACCATGTATTGACTTAATAATGTCGTCTGAGGTAAGATGATTTGACTGAATTTTGGGCATTTTAAAATGGCTACAGAGAAGGAAAAGGCGGTAGAGCTAGCCATTGAGCAAATCGAAAGGCAATTTGGCAAAGGCTCGATAATGAAGTTGGGTGAGGCTGCTGCTAAAGTGTCTGCAGAGGCTATTCCAACCGGGTCGTTGGCGCTTGATTTAGCTTTAGGCATCGGTGGCATACCACGGGGACGGGTTAGCGAAATCTTTGGCTCCGAGGCTTCGGGCAAAACTACGCTTGCCCAGCACATAATCGCCGAAGCTCAGAAAGCTGGTGGCATTGCGGCATACATCGATGCCGAGCATGCACTTGACCCTCCTTATGCTGCCAATTGCGGTGTTAATATAGATGACCTGCTTATTTCTCAGCCTGACAACGGCGAGCAAGCTCTGGAGATTACTGAAACTCTGGTAAGAAGTGGCGCCGTGGATGTGATAGTTATCGACAGCGTGGCAGCACTGGTGACAAAGGCGGAGATAGAGGGAGAGATGGGTGATGCCCATATCGGTTTGCAGGCGCGGTTGATGTCACAGGCATTGAGAAAATTGACAGCCGCTATCGGCAGGTCGGGGGCAGCGGTGATTTTCATCAACCAGTTGCGGGAGAAAGTCGGAATTGTATTTGGTAATCCAGAGGTAACTCCTGGGGGGAGAGCGCTAAAATTTTACAGCTCGGTAAGGATAGACTTGCGGCGAGCTGAGTCCATCAAGCAGGACACCAAGATAATAGGCTCCAGGGTGAAAGCCAGGGTGGTCAAGAACAAGGTGGCTCCTCCTTTCCGTACAGCTGAGTTTGACATAATGTTTAATCATGGTATAAGCAAAGAAGGTGGACTGATTGACCTCGGAGTGGCGGAAGGCATAGTAAAGAAGGCTGGCGCCTTCTTTACTTATGGTGAGACAAAACTGGGGCAGGGCAGAGAAAATACCAAAATTTACCTGAGTGAGCATCCTGAGGTTGCTTTGCAGCTCGAACGCCAGATCAGGGCTTCAATGGCTATTCCCGGGTCTCCTGTTATACAGGATACAAAACCCCTTTCACAAGAATAATGACTTTCGGGCAGGAAATAACCAGTTGGTAAGCAATAATGTCTTGCAGCATTGTATAGATGCAGCTTACCGCTATCTCAATTACCGTCCACGCAGTGAAGCAGAGATGAAACTGCGACTTCGCCAGCGTGGCTTCGGTACCGAAATAATAGAAAAAACCACAGCCAGGCTCAAAGAGCAAAATCTAATAGATGACTACGCTTTCGCTCAGTTCTGGAAGGATAATCGGCTATCGTTTAAACCCAAAAGTAAAAGGTTAATAGAGAAGGAATTGGGTGAAAAGAAGGTAGCCCGGGAGATTATTGAGCAGGTGACCAGTGACATAGATGATATGGATAATGCCTGTGAGTTAGGACGCAGGAGAATGCATGTCCTTGCTCAATTAGATTACCCTGATTTTTACCGGCGCTTATCAAATTATCTTGGTTATCGTGGTTTTAGCTACGACGTCATAAAGCGCACAATAGCTCTCCTGTGGCAGGAAAAAGAACGTTAATGAATTCGGTGGTGAGATGATAGACTGGAATTTAGTGGCAAAAATTGCTGGTGGTGGTTTCGGGATGGTATTTATCATCCTGGTGATACTGGCTGGGGTGGTATGGGTGACAAAGATAGTAGTAGCCAAGATTACTAAAGGCGAACCCAGGAGAAAACATTCAGGTTAATAACCTCGTATAGACTATTGGAAGGATTGGAGAAGCAAAGTTGTTTGGTCTGTTAGAAAGCGGCTTTCAGCAATTCTGGTGGGGCAATGCTCTGATGCTTGTCATTGCCTGCGTACTGATTTATCTGGGGATTTCCAAGAAAATGGAGCCGCTTCTATTGGTTCCCATAGGATTTGGAATATTGCTGGTCAACCTGCCCCTAGGCGGTTTGATGGACTATGAGCTGGACATAAAGGCTCCGGTATCAGGCAATGTAATTGAAGTACAGGTGAATGAAGGAGACAGACTCCAGGAGGGAACTATCCTGCTGCAACTTGATTCGGGAGAAATAACTGCTCCGATTTACGGGAGGGCTGAGGCAATCGAAGTATCACCAGGCCAGCATATTGAAACTGGAGATGTAGTAGCCACAATTATAACTACAGCACAAACAGACCAATCAGAATTGCCAACCAGACCAATAGGATTGCTCTCCAGGATATTTAAATTCGGTATTATGTGGCAAATAATACCGCCTCTTATCTTTCTATGTCTGGGGGCGTTAACTGACTTTGGGCCGATGATTGCCAACCCTAAAACTCTGCTTCTTGGCGCCGGGGCGCAATTTGGTGTTTACCTTGCCTTTGCTCTGGCGTTACTGGCTAACTTCAGCATACCTGAAGCGTGCTCCATCGGCATTATTGGTGGGGCTGAGGGACCGACCACAATTTACGTTACCTCTATACTCGCCCCACATATAATAGGTGCCACTGCTGTAGCCTGCTACTCGTACATGGCACTAGTGCCTATTATACAGCCACCTATAATAAAGCTACTGACCTCGAAGAAGGAAAGAGCTATATATATGAAGCCGCAGCTACGAGATGTGCCACAGTTGGAGAAGATATTATTCCCCATAATATCTTCTGTTATTGTCATATTGATTGTTCCCATGTCGGCCCCTCTCATAGGTATGTTTATGGTGGGGAACCTGTTCAGGGAATGTGGCGTTACTCAAAGGCTTACCAAAACGTCTTCCACGGCACTGGTTGATATTCTGACTATTTTCCTGACACTGGCTATAGGGGCAAGTATGCCGGCAGAGAATTTCCTTATGCCCAAGACTCTGCTGGTACTGGTCCTTGGTGTAGTGTCCTTCGCTGTTGCTACTGCAGCAGGCGTGATACTGGCCAAGATACTGAACTTATTCTCCCGGGAAAAGATAAATCCCATGATAGGGGCTGCGGGGGTATCTGCGGTTCCTATGTCAGCGCGTGTAGTTCAGGTGATGGGGCAGGAAGCAAATCCCAGGAACTTTCTCCTGATGCATGCTATGGGTCCTAATGTAGCTGGCGCTATTGGTGCCGCGATCGCCGGGGGGGTATTCCTGGGTATGGTGGGATAGTGATGCGAGCCAGGCAACGTTCAGCGTGTCACACCACGTTATATATGAGTACTCAAACTGTTGGTGACTGCTGTTGCTATCCCTGTAGCTATGTAGACAGGGTGTGGTTTGACACTTGCTGCATACAAAGCTATATAATATAAACCCTGGGCCATTAGCTCAGTTGGTTAGAGCACAGTCCTGATAAGACTGGGGTCTGTGG
>CAZCKW010000107.1:0-3647 GCA_964499375.1 uncultured Dehalococcoidales bacterium | reverse complement strand
CTAACCTTTCGAAAAAGGTTTTCCACATAGGGAAATACTGATAGTATAGCAACGCCCGCGGGATACCCACCTTAATCATTGCCACCCCAGAACTCCTGATTAATCTTATCTAATACTTCCGACTGGCCAAGAATATCAACCACGGTCATTGCCAGCGCTTTAGCTGCGTCCAACAGCCCTTTATACCCATCTTCAGAAGCAGCAGCAGAGGTAAACTCCGGCGAATGTAATAACACTTCTGCAGGTGCAATAGCCACTATAGGATGTATACTGGGTACCACTTGGCTCACATTACCCATGTCCGTGCTGCCACAGCCAAAATCAGGGTTAAAAAGCTCCACCTGACGCCCCAGCAACTCCAGATTCTGGCTAAACAAACCGGCCATAGTCACATTGTTCTTCATAGAAGCATAGGCTTTTTCGCCCCAGTTGTACTTTAATCTGGCTCCACTGGCTAGAGATGCTCCTTTAAAACACTTCAAGACCTTTTCCTTCAGTTCGCCGAGATAAGCATTATCCAGGGCACGTATTAAGAATCTGGCAGCACTATGAGCAGGCACTATATTAGGCGCTTCGCCTCCATCAGTAATTACACCGTGAACACGTGCTTCATCCTTCAGATGCTGACGTAACGAATTTATAGAGTTAAAAGCCAGAATCAGAGCCTCAAGAGCATTAATACCCCCATGGGGTTGGGCAGCAGCATGAGCTGGCTTGCCAATAAACTCCACATCCAGGGAAACACAAGCAAGCATCTGTGTGGTCGCCAGATTACGGGTATCAGGATGTACCATCATAGCCACATCTATGTCATCAAAGGTGCCTGCCTTCACCATGTCTATCTTGCCACCAAAAACCTCCTCCCCCGGCGTGCCCAGAACAATGATGCTGCCTCCCAGACTATCAATTGCAGGCTTGCTGGCTATACCCGCACCAGCCGCTGATGCTGCTATGATATTATGCCCACAGCCATGTCCTATTCCAGGTAAGGCATCATACTCAGCAAGCAATGCAATCCTTGGCCTGCCTTCTCCATACGTAGCCTGGAAAGCTGTAGGTAAGCCTGCAATACATTTCTCAATTTGAAACCCATTGGCTTGGAGATAATCGATGAGCCAGGATGCTGCTTTCTCTTCCTGGAAACCCAACTCAGGGTTATCATGAATCCTGAGGCTTAACTGAATAAGCTCCTGGCATTGTGCTTCTACAGTATCTATTGCCTTTGTTTTTAATCCCTGAATATCCAAGAGCTTGAACCTCCCCGAAATAACTATTATACTTTGCATTCGGCCTGTATTTCTAGTTTTCCCACCAGGTTTTAACCATGATAGTTGAAAAATTCGCCAACGAATCAAGTGGATTCATCATCGTGATAGACACAGTGTGTTTGACCCAGGAGAAATAATATGTCAATATGTTCTGTCAAATTTACCCTAAAACCATTAATTTAACCTGACTACACTGGAATCAAGGAGGTAATTTAATATGGCTCTACCTAAACAGAGATATGCCAAAGCTCGCCAGGGTAAAAGGCGCAGTCACCTCAAGCTTACCCCACCCGCTTTGGATACCTGCCCCAAATGCCATGGCACCAAGCTGGCTCACCATGTTTGCCCTACCTGCGGTAGCTACAATGACAGGCAAGCTATTGAGGTTAAAGCACCCAAGAAAAAAGGATAACTAAGAATACATGACTCCGCTATCTGATGTAGCTTATGTTTTCCCGGGGCAGGGGTCCCAGAGGGTTGGCATGGGATTAGACCTTTACAACAGGTATCCATCAGCAAGGGAAGCTTTTGCTGAAGCCGATGCCACCCTGGGTTTCCCTATATCCCGGCTATGCTTTGAAGGACCGGAGGATGAGCTGAAGAGAACAGATAACGTCCAGCCCGCGATACTATTGACCAGTATTGCCTGCCTGAGGGCAGCTCAGGAAGCTACCAACGAATTCTTGCCACCCCCCTCCTTCGTTGCCGGACACAGCCTGGGTGAATATACGGCTCTGGTGGCTGCCAATGCACTCAGTTTGAGCGACGCTGTAAATATAGTTCGCGAAAGAGGCAGATTGATGCATAGAGCCGGGCAGAAAAATCCAGGAGGTATGCTGGCTATTATAGGGCTTGGTACAGAGGTAATTGAGGATATTTGTCTCCACAGTCAATGCAACATCTCCAACATCAATTGCCCAGGACAGATTGTAATCAGTGGCGCTGTCGACTCCTTGGCTGAAGCCAGTGAGTTAGCCAGAATGAAGGGTGCTCGTCGTATCATTCCTTTAAAGGTAAGCGCGGCTTTTCATTCCACATTGATGGAACCGATTATGGATGAATTCGGTGAAGTCATTCTGAACTCCACATTTCACCCACCAGCTATTCCCATAATATCCAATACAACCGCACAACCACTGACCGATGTTGAATCAATAAAGGAGGAGCTAGTAAGGCAGCTTCGGCAATGTATACAGTGGCAGTCTTCTGTTGAATATATAATACGCACTGGAGTTACTTCCTTCTATGAGATTGGTCCTGGAACTGTGCTCAGCGGCTTGATTAAGCGAATCAATTCAGAAGTACAGATCTCCAATATCTCAGGGGTCGAGGATATCACCCGGTTGGAAAATCCAAACTCATCCAGCTAACTATGGGCTTCAGGCGAAAGGCGAGGATCATTGCTCTTCAGTCACTTTATGAACTTGACTGCACCGAACATAAAACAGAAGAGGTTCTGGCTCAGGTAACAACCGGGGAAACATTGCCACAGGAAGTGCTCAGCTTTAGTGAGCAGCTTACACTGGGAGTGTTACAAAATAAAATCAAACTTGATGACCTCATTAAACGCTTCGCACCTGCCTTTCCTGTAGAGCAAATGTCTGTTGTAGATAGGAATATCCTGCGCCTTGCTATTTTCGAGATTTTGTTTGATAATAAAACTCCACTTAAGGTAGCTATAAATGAGGCCGTGGACCTGGCCAAGACTTTTGGCAGCGATTCATCGGCACATCTGGTTAATGGAGTATTGGGCTCCATAGTAGCCAAATACAGTATGAAAGAATCACAAACCGAGAAATCTTAATTCAAGGAGGCAAAATGGCAACTGTTTTTGAACGGCTGAAGAAAGTAGTCGTGGAACAACTGGGCGTTGAAGAGAAACAGGTAATCCCTGGGGTATCCTTTGTTGATGATCTTAATGCCGACTCTCTGGACCTGGTTGAGCTTATTACAGCTATAGAGGAGGAATTCACCACCACCGAGATAAGACTGGAAATAGCTGACGAAGATGCTGAGAAGATAGAGACAGTTCAAGACGCTGTCGATTATCTTATGGCCCATGGGCTAAAAGACGAATAATACCCCATGGCAGTCTTCTCAAACTGATTTAATATTGCTAGAGTTATTACAGGTTACCCTGTGGTAGCTTGACTAATAGTTGCCTCATCCCCACAATAGAATTATAGCAACGTAAGCAAATATTAATGGGTACACGCCATCATAGTGGTAAATAAAGGGGGCCAGATAATCCTCAGCCTGGACTACCTGGCCCCACTTCGATTCACATTACCAGGAAAAGTTATTTTTCTCTTGAAACAACGGCTATCGCATCTATTTCCACCGAGTACCCCGGCCTATCCAGCGACTTGACCACAAAAC
>CAZCKW010000106.1:0-3803 GCA_964499375.1 uncultured Dehalococcoidales bacterium | reverse complement strand
AGCTTGGTCTTGCTGGAATGGAGGAGAGGGCGCGCCTGCTAAATGGCAGTATAAAAATTGAATCTGAGCCAGGCAAAGGCACTACAGTAATGGTAGAAATACCGATATAACTGCTAAATAGTTTCTCTGATTCTAGCTTTGATTTTGAAGCCAACTACACATTTAGGTGCATAATGTATAGAGTAGTTTTACCTATATAATAAGGATGGTCTATACTAAAATCACTATACGTTACCGCCGTTTTGTTACCCTGTTGAACAACATAGTGTTTTGTTAAGTACTTAACAAAAGGTGCTTTTGTTATTTCCGAGGAAGCAATTGCATCCTCTCCCCCAGAGGCGGAGCACTTGCTTAAGATACAAGATGATTAAGGGAATTAAGACGCTCTTCATAGAACCGGGAAGTCCCTGGGAGAATGGGTACATAGAGTCTTTCAATGGCAAGCTGAGGGATGAGCTACTCAACCGGGAGATATTTACTACGTTGACTGAAACGAACATCAGATTGATTGAGGAATAGAGAAGGGAGTACAACCAGGTCCGGCCACATAGTGCGCTGCGCTACCATTCACCTGCTCCAGAAACTATACAACCAGCTATGATGCCGGTAACTCTAACTTAAAAGGTGGTACAGTTTTTGAGGGGCAGCAACTGTCTTCACTATGCCTCCGCAAAAACACGCTTAAGGATGGTTTCCGGTTTCCAAACAATCATTGTGCGCATCATGGCATTGAGAATTGTAATCAGCTTACGCATGCAGGCCACCAAGTCCACTTTCTTCACCTTGCCAGCATCTAAAAGGCGCTGGTAGAAAGCAGCGATGATGAGATTGCACCGCGACGCCACCAGCGCCGCCATATACAGGACAGCTCTCAACTTGGCCTGTCCTTGCGTGATGTGGGCTTGATTAACCCTGGCAACTGTTCGGGCTCTTCTGGAGATTCGGGCGTGGCGACCACGCTGCCCCACGGTCTTGGAAAACCTAAGGTCAATCGGCCTACCACACCCACTCTATCTCCATTTTTTATGGTGGCTTTGGCCAACCCGGAGGCAACCAGGCTAAAAAAGATAGGGAAAGTATCGTCTCCTTTCGAGTGGAGAGCTTGGCCAGCGCTGATAGACGAGGATTGTGGGGACTGTGCAGTACACGGCTCGCATGTCGAGGACTACTGTAGGGCTCCAAGATGGAATTTGACAACCAGATGCCATGGATATATTATTGGTGATAAGCGCGATGAGGGTCAGGATGCCCCACCGCGAGTTGACATGGGAAATGTCGGGTAAAGTATTGGGTCAGGCAGGACACAATATACACCAAAACTTAATATGCCTGCTTAAACTCTGAAGGCGTATCGTCTGCGGGTTTGTCAAGTGTCTAAATAATGAAGGTGGGTGAATCATGGGGAATCGTGTTAAAGGCAAAGTAGCCATTGTTACTGGAGCTGGTTCAATTGGCCCCGGTATAGGGAATGGGAAGGCGGCGGCTATTGTCTATGCCAGAGAGGGGGCGCGAGTCATGCTAGCTGATTATAACCTTGAGGCCGCGGAGGAGACCAAGGACTTAATTAAGGAAGAAGGTGGAGACTGCATCACATTTAAGGCAGATGTTAGTAAATCTAATGATTGTAAGAGTATTATTGAAAAATGTATTCAAACTTACGATAGGGTTGACATTCTGCATAACAATGTGGGAATTGAAATACCTGGCGGGATAGATGAAATCAGCGAGGAAGACTGGGATAAAATGATGAATGTTAACCTGAAAAGTATGTTCTTGACCTGTAAGTACGCACTTCCATATATGGAAAAGCAAGAAAGCGGTTGCATAATAAACATTTCTTCTATCAATGCCATAAGAAATCTCCCGTATATATCCATTGCTTATAGTACCTCGAAGGCTGGTGTTATTGCTTTCACCCGGGAGATAGCAATGCAATATGCTTCAAAAGGGATTCGAGCAAATGCCATAATGCCGGGTTTAATGAATACCCCTATGGCCGTAGCCTCCCTTACTGATGCCTTCGGTGGCAATATTGAGGAAATGACGAAAATACGCGATGCTATGTGTCCCACGGGGAAACAAGGTGATGCCTGGGACGTTGCCTATTTAGCCCTGTTCCTGGCTTCGGATGAGGCAAAGTACATAACAGGAGCAGCCTTGGTTGTTGATGGTGGTTTAACATGTATGGTGAAACCATTTTGACATATTGCTCGAATTATAAGGAAGTACAGAATGTCAACAGAGATGAAAAGAATTCTAGTGACCGGTGCCTGTGGCCAAATCGGTTCTGAACTGGTGATGGAGCTTCGCCAGAAATACGGTGGTGATAACATTGTGGCTGCTGGTCATAAAGCAAAACCTTCCGAGAGGCTTCTCAATTCAGGTCCATTCGAATTCATCGATGTTACCAATAGAGAAACAGTTGAAGCTGTTGTGAAAAAGTATAAAATTGATACGATTTATCACATGGCTGCTCTACTCTCAGCCGCAGGCGAGAAGAATCCTCAGTTATGCTGGGATGTAACCGTGAATGGCCTCTACAATATCCTTGAGATTACCAGAGACTACAAACTCGTCCGGATTTTCTGTCCGAGTTCACTCGCCGTCTTTGGGCCAAAAACCCCTCGTGATAACACGCCCCAGGACGCTTTTCTGTGCCCGGAGACCATGTATGGCATCACCAAGGTTGCCGGCGAGTTACTCTGCAATTACTACTACAAGCGCTTTGGCATGGATGTGCGTGGTGTCCGTTACCCCGGCATTATCAGCAGTGTGACTGCTCCTAGCGGTGGAGCCACAGATTATGCCGTAGCCATATTCTACGAAGCAATTAAACAAAAGAGGTATACCTGCTTTGTAAGAGAAAATACAGTTCTACCGATGCTGTACATGCCGGATTGCATTAGAGCTACTCTGGAACTAATGGAAGTTGACCTCTCCAAACTTAAACATCACTCTAATTTCAATTTAGCGGCCACGAGTTTCTCTGCTGGAGAACTGGCTGCGGAAATCAAAAAACACATCCCCGAATTCACCTGTGAATACAAGCCTGACTTCAGGCAGGAGATTGTAGACTCATGGCCACGGTCTATTGATGACAGCATAGCTCGTGAGGAATGGGGTTGGGAACCAAAGTATGACCTCACCTCTATGACTAAAGATATGTTAAAAAAACTTTCGGTTAAGTTAAAAATTTGTGAGGATAAGAATGCCACTAACTAAAATAGAAAAGGCATTATCCAAAGGACTGGATGAGCTTAAAGAAAAAGGCACTATCAAAGGTAAAGAGACGGTAATAACCGGGATAAAACAGGCGCAGGGAAGCAAAGGCCCAAGATATTTTATAGAAGACTATAGAAACAAGGAATTCCTGATGATGAATTCAAACAGCTATCTTGGCATGGGGTTAAGGAAAGAAGTAATAGAAGCGGAAGAGAAAGCGGCCAAGGAATTCGGTGCTGGTCCTGGAGCTGTGCGGTTTATTAGCGGTACTTATGAGACACATGTGGAATTAGAGAAAAGACTGGCAAAATTCCATAACAGAGAGGCTGGCATGATATTCAGCTCTGCTTATGCAGCCATGATGGGCACATTGCCCCTCTTGGTTTCCAAAGATACTATCGTAATAAGTGATCAGCTTAATCACAATTGTATAATCAATGCTGCTAGGTTATCGCGACCAAAAGACAAAAGGATATATGGTCATAGCAATACAAACGAATTGGAATCTAATTTAAAAGAATGCATTGGAATTTGTCGGAGGGTCATAATAGTTACTGATGGTATTTTTAGTATGAGGGGAG
>CAZCKW010000105.1:0-3804 GCA_964499375.1 uncultured Dehalococcoidales bacterium | reverse complement strand
CGGCTACTGATGATGCCTGAGCATAGTTCATGTTATACAGGACACCATCTCTATTCTGATACATTCGGCAAACACCAAACTTAGCTGGGGCTACGGTGCAACGCCACTGACAAGTATTACACCTTACCCTGGAGCCAGAAAGCTTTTCGTAGAGCATTGCCTCATGCATCACTATTACTCCTTTGCCTAATTATACCACTCAACTATTGTCAATTATAGCCTGGTGATTAGCACTTATTTATCTACCTCACCCCCTTTGTCCCCCTCTCCCTCGAGGGAGAGGGGGAATGATATTAAAAAGAGGGGCTACCGCCCCTCTTAAATGCCCTTGATTATTACTCTGGTCTAAAACAGTGGGGCAGCTTAAGCTGCCCCACTCATAATGTTGACTACGGCTGGAAACCTATCTTCTGCTGAGCTTCAGTATCTAAAGATGCTAAGAATTTTTTCTCGCTTTCCGTAGGTTCTAAACCTGCCTTAAGCTTTAGGTAGGTGACCAATTGAAACCTTACTGCGCTGCGAGGTAACACCTGGTCACCGGCAAGTATAATACCTCCCCAGTACTTAGGATCTCGGCGCCAGTTTCCATTGTCAGGATGGGTTAACGCCGTCTTGACAGCATCCTTCCAATCGGCACCCCGTTGTTCCATGGCAACTCCCACAAACTCACCTATGGAGGAAACGATGCCGGAGTTCCAGTGAAGATATTCGTGGCGATATTGGGCAATATTCATCTCACCTCTTGCCACTTCACCCCACTCAGGAAATTGCTCGGCAATGAATCCCCAGGCATCAGTAAGAAAGCCTGCATAATCATCCTCATTATCATTTTCTTGGCTAAGCTCCTTCTGAACAAGCTCCCCTTTGAAAGCTCCTTTAATCATAGGTTTGGTAGCTTGATAAACGCCAGCCAGTGTAAAGACCATTGTGGGACTCTTAGCCACGGATATGTTCTCTATATCAACACGCTCTTGGAATACAGCGACCTTATTAACCACCTTCTGCACCACGCGGTTAATGATGTCTCTACGGTCAAAGAAAACATCCAAGCTCTTACTGGTTTTCTTCACAGTTCTGTTAAGGTCGGAGAATAGTTGCTGGTTGGCCGCGAGGTCTATGTACGGGAAAAGCACAACAGCAATGCTGTCGTTGCGTAACTCAGGAACCTCCTTGACAACTTTCTCTATTGCTCCGAGGCGGTGTTGCCCATCCACGATTATGAGTGGGTCTTGCTGATCAAGCGTTAGCATCCCCAACATCCATCCTGCATTCCCGGCAGGAGCATTCGGGTCAGCAGGTTCCCATTTACGAGGTCCCTCGGTACCATTTTTGCCATAGGTGCAGGTAAGAGCACTAAAGCGATAGTCGTCCTGATTATTTTGAATGTATGTGGCAATTCGCGCGAATCGCGCTGGGCTCGCCCATCGATTACTGCGAAGTTTAGTTGGAAGATTTGGATCCGTCCCAACAATATATTTAGGCACTACCCCTAAATATATATTGCTGACTCATAACCACATGGATCATCTTGGTGCCCTTTCCAAATTACGGTCTAGGCTAAAGGTTCCCTTGGCTGCTCATGCTTTAGATGCGGGAAGGCTGCCCTCACCACCAGAAATGCTGCTAAATGACGGCGACACAGTTTAGTTTGGAAATCTCAAGTTTGAAGTACTTCATACACCGGGCATACCCCTGGTAGTTTATGCTTTATTGCAAGTAATTACTTAATATCGGGAGATACCATCTTTCCTGACGGTCCGGGCAAGACGAGTTCACCAACTGATTTAAGACAGATAATTAAATCCATAACCGACAAGATTTTTGTATTGCCGGAGAACACTCAAATATATCCCGGCCATGGTGATTCCACAGTATTACGGAAGGAGAAAGACGAGTTTGCTGTCTTTTCCTCTCGCCTCCACGACCCTAATCTTTGCGGGGATGTGCTCTGGCTTTCATCGTAACTCTGCTATAGGCGGATAGGCTACCGCCGTATCTCTACCCGGTGGAAAGCCTCAGCTAGCTCGTAACCCTCTCCCTCAGCCATCTTCCTATGCCGTTCCCTCAGTCGCTCTTCCAATCCTGTGGAGGGGTTGTCGCCTACCTGGCTCTTATGGCAACGCAGGGCAGCAATTTTGATATCGAAGGTATTGGTGATGTTGGAACGGTAATTTGCGTCCTCTGAGCCCCAGAGTAATACCTCTTTCACCTTATGAGGCTGAAGCCCTTCCTCCAGTAAATCAGGGTAGGAGAGAAAATCCCGGGCGTAGGGGAAAATAGCATCTAAGGTAACCCGACTGGTGATTCGGTGGTCACGATGCCAAATATAGCGCCGGTAAGGGTCAGCAGTTACCACTGTCTCTGGCTGGTACATCCTTATCAGGCGCACAATCTCCTTCCTGAACTCAGGTGTATCTTCTAGGGTCTGGTCAGGATGGCGCAGGAATATGACTTCTCTCACCCCCAGTAGCTTAGCTGCTGCCAGCTGTTCCTGCTCTCTGATTCTGGCTAGTTCGTTCGGCTTAATATTAGGGTCGCTGGTACCCTTATCACCGTTGGTGCACACCACGTAGATAACGTCCTTCCCTTCACCTGTCCAACGAGCTACAGTTCCGGCAACACCATATTCAGCATCGTCCGGGTGTGGCGTAACCACCATCACCTGAGCCTGCTTAGCCATTATACCTGAGTCTACTTGATTCGAGATACACGGTAGAGATTGTATAACATTCCTCAGATTGATACAATTATAGCTTGCAAATGTCAGCAACCAATATGAGTAATCTAATTTATGTCATTAGAAATTATCAACCTAAGGATTTTAATAAGTATGTCCTATTACGCATTGAAGCCGAAAAACTGGAGCCGACCGGGTGTTGTATTTCGCCGCAGGTCATTGCTGAGCATTTAGGGCAGCCAAACTATTCCCCTGAGCAAGACTTACTTATCGTTGAGATAGATGGGGATATTGTCGGCTATATGGATATCAAGCCGGAGTTGACTATGGAGCGAGTTATTCTTAACTGCTGGATACGTCCTGAGCATCGAAGAAAGGGACTGGCCACAAGACTCCTTAATTACTCTATGCACCGTGCTAAAGAATTAGGAGTCAGAGTGGCCCATGTAAATATGGCGGAAGATAATGTAGTTGCTGAAAGAGTGCTATCCAGGCTGGGCTTCAGCCTTGTCCGACGGTTTCTTAAATTGAGGTTAGACATTACTGATGTTCTCTGGTCAGATATTAACCAGGCTGCTCTAAGGTGCCGTTATTTACAGCGTGGTGAAGAAGATAAGCTAACCCAAATTCAGAATCGTGCCTTTGCTGGCACCTGGGGATATAATCCCAATACTGTAGAAGAAATAACCTATCGTACCAATTTAAGTACCTATTCTCCGGAGGATATAGTTCTAACCTGCGAAGGAGATAAGGTCATCGGCTATTGCTGGACAGGAATAGCCGGTAAGGGGAGAGTTCCCGGTGAAAGAAGGGGACAAATCTTTATGCTTGGGGTAGACCCGAATTATAGAGGTAAGGGAATAGGTAAAAAAATGCTGCTGGCTGGGTTAGCCCACTTCAAAAGTAAGAGCTTGCAGGTTGCCGAGTTGACCGTGGACAGCGAGAACAAAGCGGCTTGTGCTCTTTATAAATCCATTGGTTTTAAGGTTCGGACAAGCAGTTTTTGGTATGAAAAGGTAATAAATTAGGACACAGGGGCAAGGTAGTTAGCCAGCACCAGTTGGCATTCCCTAATAATCGCCTCAGCAATATTTGACCAGCTAAATCTGCTTACTGATGCCCGAATT
>CAZCKW010000104.1:0-3819 GCA_964499375.1 uncultured Dehalococcoidales bacterium | reverse complement strand
GACATAGGCACCAGGAAGGATGTGAATGTTGGGGACATAGAGCTTTGTAAAAAAATTGGAGTAAAAACCTGACTTATAGTTTGAGAAAGGCTTTCCCCCTATTGACAAAAGTGGGGAGGAACTTGTAGTATCTGTTAGTTTTAACCTGTGTAAGGGTAATGTATATGAAATCGCCAATTTTATCAGTTGTTGAAGTAAGTAAGCATTTCGGAGGATTATTCGCCGTTGATAATGTGAGCTGTGATGTACAGGTGGGTGAGGTTGTAGGCTTGATGGGCCCGAATGGTGCTGGTAAAACAACACTGGTAAATGTCATCACTGGCGTATACAAGCCTGACTCTGGAGAGGTTGAATTTAAAGGAAATAGCATCGCAGGTCTATCACCATATAGGATTTGCCATCTTGGAATTACCAGAACCTATCAGATTCCTCAGCCCTTTGTGAATTTAACCGCTGCCGAGAACATTATGGTGGCGGCCAGATATACAAGGGGTCTTGATAAAGCTGCTGCTGAAAGTGAAGCTATCAGGCTTCTGGATTTGGTAAATCTTTCAGACAAGAAGGATACTGCTGCGAAAAATCTGGAAGCGGTCACTCTTAAGAGACTCGAATTCGCCAGAACCTTAGCTACCAAGCCAGAACTACTGCTTCTTGATGAAGTGGCTGCAGGCTTGACGGAAGCGGAAATTCCATTGATACTGGATATCCTGAAAAGGATACGGCAAATGGGTGTAACGATTATATTGATTGAACATGTTATGAGGGTAATGACCGTGGCAGTCGATAGGATTATTGTGATGGATAAAGGTGAGAAAATAGCAGACGACACGCCGGACAAGGTGATGCATGATAGCAAGGTAATTGAAGCCTATCTCGGTAAATCGGTATAAATGATGGAAGATTTCTTGATATTAGTAGTGTTGCAGGAAAGTAAAGATTGGAAATGAGCCAAGAAGTACTGTTAAAAGTTAGCAATATAGATGTATTCTACGGGAGTTTGCAGGTTTTGTGGGATATATCGTTAACGGTTAATCATGGTGAGGTTGTAGCGGTTATTGGAGCCAACGGGTCAGGTAAATCCACTTTATTCGGGTCGATTATGGGTGAGGTTCATCCTGCTAAGGGTAACATTGAATATGAAGGGAAGGATATCTCCAGTTTAAGTCCTTTTCAAATAGTTGCCCGCGGTATATCTGAGGTTCCAGAGGGGAGGAGACTTTTCCCCAGTATGACCGTACTAGAAAATCTCATAGTAGGTTCATACGCTCGAAAAGCAAGGGCTATGCAACAGGAAAACCTGAAAAAAGTTTATGAACTGTTCCCCAGGCTGAAGGAAAGAGAAAATCAGCTGGCCAAGACCCTGAGTGGGGGTGAGCAGCAAATGCTGGCAATCGGGCGTGGATTAATGTCAAATCCGATGCTTGTGCTTATTGATGAGTTATCGCTCGGTCTTAGTCCTATAGCCATTAATGATATATATGAAGTATTGAGGCAGATTAAAAAGGAAGTCACAATTATACTTGTTGAGCAGAATGTACAGCGAAGCCTCAAAGAAGCTGACAGAGCATATATTATAGAAGCAGGCCATATTGTCTTAAGCGGAAATGTGGAGGATCTTCGGGAAGAAGAAAAAATCAAGAAAGCATATTTTGGCACATGAAACTAATTAGGATACTTTGCGGATGGCACTAGAATTCTTAGGTGATTTAGCTACTCCTATAATGAGGGGTATCCTTCTGGGTGGGTTATATACCGTAATTGCAATGGGTCTTTCTCTGGTTTTCGGGGTTATGAAGTTAGTAAACCTGGCTCATGGAGATCTGGTTGTATTGGGCAGCTACCTTGGTTTTGCCGCGATGACCATGTTGGGGATGGACCCTATTCTAAGCCTGGTCATGGCTATTCCCCTGATGTTTGTAATTGGCTTCCTAATACAGAAATATATCATGAGCCGAGCTTTTAAAATATCAATGGAAGCTCCATTGATATTGGCCTTTGGGATTTCTTTAATACTTCAAAATACTTTCCAGATTCTCTGGACTCCACTGTCAAGGGGCTTGACAACATCGTATGCCCTTAAAAGTTTTAGTGTTGGTGTGCTTCACGTCCCACTGGTATATCTACTGGATTTTATTGGCGGTCTGGCTGTGATGCTTTTCCTCAGTGAATTCCTGAAGAGGACCTACCTGGGTAAGGCTATTACTGCTTCCTCTCAGGATAGGGTAGCAGCTCAGCTAATGGGAATAAATACTGAGCGCACGTATGAGTTTGCCTTTGGTATTGCGATGGCATTTGCTGCTATAGCAGGCGTGCTACTGGGATTGACTTTTCCCTTTACCCCTGTATCGGGAGGTCCCTTCCTGATTATTGCCATGGGTGTTGTTATATTAGGAGGTTTGGGAAGCATAAAGGGAACATTTATTGGGGGTATAGCTTTTGGGTTAGCTCAAACACTTGGTGGCTATTTCTTCGGCGTTGCCGCTCAGATGCTTGTTGCTTACATCATGGTATTTATAGTGTTGGCCGTGAGGCCACAGGGTATATTTGGCCGCTAGGATGAACATGAAATTTAACGTTTCTCAATTGAAAGGGAAATTGGCACCATTTCTGGGTGCCGTAATCGTGCTGGCGGTACTTCCTGTGGTGGGAGCACCTCGGACCTGGATCCTTTACCTCTTTGTCTTCTTTATGTATCTGACCATGGCGAATATGTTCAATTTGCTCGCTGGTTATAGTGGCCTATTATCCTTATGCCAGCCCGCATTTATTGGATTGGCGGGGTATACCCTGGTGATAATAACGTGGAGTGGTTTGCCTTTCTATCTGGGGGTAATAGTTGGGGGTATAATAGCTGCATTATTTGCTATGCTCATATCTATTCCCGTTTTCAGGATGAAAGGTATATATTTCACCGTTGGGACGCTGGTTGTGCCGGAAGCGCTGAAGGTTGTGTTTTTGCTCTGGAGACCTGTTGGTGGGGAGTTACATGGTGGTGGCGCTGGCTATATGATAAAAGGGGTGAGTGGGCTTAACACGGTGGATACTTACTGGATGGCTTTGGCTCTAGCGTTTATATCAATTATCTTTATGCATTTAATGTTGAATTCGAAGTTCGGATTGGGGCTTGCGGCGATTCGGGATAATGATAACACTGCTGCCAGTTCGGGGGTAAACGTTTTCCGATTGAAGTTGACCTCCTTTGTGGTTTCTGCCTTCGTAACCGGCTTAGCCGGGGGGATATTCTATATTTACCAGGGATACATAGAGCCTACCAGCGGCTTCAATATAAGCTGGACAATGACGTTGCTGTTGGCTGTTGCTATAGGTGGTATGGGTGTTGAGGAGGGACCGATTGTTGGTACGGCTATAGTTGTTATTTTACACTTCATGCTGGCTAAATATGCTGGCATCAGTCTACTTATACAGGGTGTAATACTGGTCGTCATAATGTTAACGGTACCAGAAGGTATTATGGGCTTCATACGCAGGAAGCGAATTTACAGCTCCATATTTCAACTAATCACCGGACGGCGGTAATTCAAGCATGAAATAAGGGCGGAGGAGAGTCACGAGGGATGATTAAATTCAGCGTGATAAAGGGTAAGGCTAGTGCTGTGGCATTTTTTATGTGGACAGAGGGGTAAGCCGCTTCTGAAATAAACACATAAAAGTAATAATATTATTTATCAGGAGGTAGCAAAGTGGAAAATTATCAGACCAAGAGCATAGTAGAAGGTAATCTGATATTTCTCTCGAGCATGGATGGGAGGGATGAGAAGACGGGTAAGGTCTCATCGGATGTTTTTGAACAGCAAATGA
>CAZCKW010000103.1:0-3833 GCA_964499375.1 uncultured Dehalococcoidales bacterium | reverse complement strand
AAAGTGAACTTGTAGAAAACAAAAAAGGACAAATTTTATTATAACGGAGGTTATGAAAAAAATGAAACATAGAAGAGTATTAAAGATTGGCTCCCTTCTGCTTGTTTTAGCATTAGTTTTTAGTTTCGCTTGTGCTCCGCCAGGAGGAGAGGAACAGCCAGCGCCTGAAAAAGTTATTACTGTCGGGCTGTTGCACTTTCCTATTGGGCTTAATCCTTTTGTAGCGAGCAGTCATGCATTTTTCACTGTTGAGTGGGACTTCTGGAATAATCTCTACGATTTAGGACCTGAAGGCACGCTCATTCCCGATTTAGCCAAGGAAGTCGTAGTATCCCCAGATAGGAAAACTTACACCATAACAATCAGAGATAATGCTCAGTGGCAGGATGGAGTACCACTCACTGCCCATGATGTTGCCTTTACTTACAACTATATAATCGACAATGAAATGAGCTGGTACGCTTCGATCTGCGAGTGTATAACTGAGATTAAAGCTATCGATGATTATACTGTAGAGCTGACACTGGACAAAGCGTGGAACCAGGAGGTGCTTAATAACAACCCATTGCACATTATCATGATACTGCCCCAACACATCTGGCAGGATGTAACACCGGAAGAAGCTATGGGGAAGGAAGACATACCTGCGAGCATGCTTATCGGCTCCGGCCCTTACCAGGTTGTGGAATTCGTACGAGACGAGTATATGAGGCTTAGAGTTACTCCACAAGCTAGAGAAGAACTAGGCGCAAAAGTCGACGAATACATATTTAAAGGGTATGCCGATTCCTCTGTGATGCTGCAGGACCTTATAGCCGGTAATATTGATGCCGTCTATGGGGTGGAGTTGAAGGCGATTCCTGCACTTGAGAAAGTGCCTGAAATAACCATAATACCCAATGTCCCTGCAAGGATGGACGAGGTTGTCTTCAACTGCTGGGACCATGCCTATGAAGAAGGCAGGGAAACTCACCCTCATCCTGCTCTTAGAGATGTCAGAGTGAAACAGGCTCTGGACTGGGCCTTCGATGAAAAGAAAGCAACCAAGATGTCTTATGGCGAATACGGCATTGTCGGATATCAGTACCTCACGACCTGGCTTGGAGACTTCTCTCACACTGAGCTGGACATTCGTGGCTATGACCTTGACAGAGCTAGACAAATACTGGATGATGCCGGTTATCTGGACACAGATGGGGATGGCATAAGAGAGACAGCAGAAGGTCAGCCACTTGAGTTTGATGTCTGGACATGTGAGAGGGGGAGATTCCACACCGATGTGGCCACTATGTGGGCTAAGGAAGCAAAGAAAATAGGTATCGAGTTAAACGTATCCCAGATGGACAGTAATACCTTGTGGTCCTACATGAACCCTAATGGTGAATTCGATATTGCCTTGTGGGACTGGAGTACTGACCCAGACCCTTGGTACTTGCTTTGCACCATGCTCTGTAATCAGGCTGTCAAAGGTGGTTGGAGCGAGGCTGGCTATTGTAATCCAGAGTACGACAGACTGTACGAGGAAGAAGCATTGGCCGCAACCCACGAAGAACGCAGGCAGCTACTCTGGGAAATGCAGGAGCTACTCTATAAGGACATGCCCTACATTAACTTTGCTTATTACCCGTCGGATACATGTGCTATCAGAAACGATAAAGTAGATGTAGACGTCAAAGTAATCGAAGCTTGTGGCTATGGAACACTAGGCAAATACTTTATCCTTACTGCTGATACGGTTAGTTAAGGTAAATTCAGAATGGGAAAGGAGCAGCTATATATGACGATTATAGCTACTCCTTTTGCCCTGAGGGAGTACAAATAAAGTGGGTATGCATAAGTATATCATCCGTAGGTTAATCGATAGCTGTGGCACCCTGTTCTTTGTCATGGTGGTTGACTTCTTTCTTTTCCGCCTTATGCCTGGCGACCCCATAAAACTCCTGGTAAGTTCTCGCCACCTCCCTCCAGGTTTCATAGCTCAGTTGGAAGAACTATATGGTCTGAGTAGACCCATGTGGCAGCAATTCTTTATCTACATCAAAAACCTGTTTACCTTCCAGTTTGGCACGTCATTCCTATACCAAGCACCAGCCACTCCCATAATATTGGATAAGGTGGGGAATTCAATACTGTTGCTTGTGGTATCCCAAATACTGGCTATGATTATCGGAATCGTGGCGGGATTAGTTGCTGGTTGGTCCCACGGTAAACCTGTAGACCTCTCTTTAGTAACCTCCAGTTTGTTTTTCTGGTGTATGCCTACATTCTGGATAGCCATGGTATTTGCTACTGCCTTTGCAGGCGTCCTGCCCATATGTGGGATGCACACTTTGACTCTATATAACGCCTCCCCGTTTGTTGCCCTGCTTGACCTGGGTAAGCATATTATGCTACCTACTATTGTGCTGACCATTTTATATATAGGGGAAATGCTAATCCTGGCGCGTAATGAAGTGAGCAATATTCTAACTCAGGATTACATTAGCACTGCTAAAGCTAAAGGGTTGGCGCCACGCCAGATAATCTTCCGGCATGTTCTCAGGAATGCCAGCCTGCCTTTGGTCAGTAGTGCTGGCCTGTCCTTTGCTTTTCTAGTCGGTGGTGCACTGCAAACAGAAATAATCTTCTCCTGGCCTGGCATTGGACGCTTGATATACACTGCAACTCTGGCCAGAGATTATACGGTTCTTCAAGCCTGCTTCTACATCCTTGCTCTTAGTGTTATTATAGCCAACTTCCTCACCGACATAGCATACAAATATCTTGACCCCAGAGTGGAGTATTGAGAGATGGAATCTATTAGAAGTAGAATACGGTTACAAATCTATGATTTGCTCAATTTCTGGAGAGCTTTCCGTAGAAATCCATTGGGTATAATAGGCGTAACCATACTTACTTGCTTCATCGTCATAGCAATTTTCTGCCCTGTGTTCAGTCCTTACGATCCCGAAGCAACTGTGGGTGAATTTCTAGCTCCTGCCTCGCCAGCCCATATCTTAGGCACAGACCAAATGGGCAGAGATATATTAAGTCGAGTGTTATACGGAACTAGAATTTCTTTGCTCGTAGGCATTACCGCAGCAGCCATTGCAGTGTTTATTGGTACTTCAATCGGGGTGGTCTCAGGTTATTTCGGTAAAGCTCCTGGGGAAGTACTCATGAGGTTGACTGACATGTTTCTGGTTATACCTCAGCTTGTCTTGATGATCATCCTTGCTGCCCTTCTGGGACGAAGTTTATTCGTAATAGTGATGGTAGTTGGGGTTACATCATGGCCCTTGATGGCACGGATCATCCGTTCCGAAGTTCTTTCCCTAAAGCAACGCCCCTTTGTGGAACGTGCTACATCTATTGGTTGTAGCGATTTCTATTTAATTCGAAAGCATATCTTACCCAATGTTCTGCCATTGATTACAGCTAATGCTATACTAACAATCCCTTGGGCTATAGTCTCTGAAGCTACCTTAAGTTTTATAGGGTTGGGTGACCCAACAGTAATAAGCTGGGGTAGCCTACTAAGTTCTGCCTTTAATAATAGCGCTATCATACTTAGATTGTGGCACTGGTTTACTCCACCAGGTCTAGCCATAGTTTTGCTTTCCATGAGTTTCGCCTTAATTGGACACACGGTGGATGAGGTATTGAACCCTAGACTCAGAAAACAAGGAGCATAGTTGTTATGCTAGAAATCAAGGATTTACAGGTAGAATACATAGTCCCCGGGGGTGTAGCCAGGGCGGTAGACAAAGCCAGCCTGAATGTGACTGAAGGTGAATCGCTGGGGCTGGCTGGTGAAAGCGGCTGCGGTAAGACCACCCTGGGTAATGCCATAC
>CAZCKW010000102.1:0-3867 GCA_964499375.1 uncultured Dehalococcoidales bacterium | reverse complement strand
CACCAGTGCTTATTATGCCCAGTATCAGCTTGAGCTGCTAAAGCCTGAAAACGAGATTCTGACCGAACTCAGGCTGATAGCCCCAGAAGAGACAGAACAGAGGCTGAGAGCAATTCTGGGAGCCTTTCTCTTCAGTGGTGATGACATTTACAAGCAGGTAGCTGTTATATCTGGTGGGGAGAAGGCTCGACTGGCGATAGCCAGGATGCTGATACAGCCGACCAATTTCCTGTTAATGGATGAGCCTACCAATCACCTTGACATTGCCTCCAGGGAAATACTTACCGATGCCTTAGGGGCTTATCAAGGCACGCTCTGCTTTATTACGCATGACCGAACGCTGATTCGACAGATTGCCAGTAAAATCATTGAGGTAAGAAATGGCAGGCTCCAGGTGTTTCCCGGGGATTATGATAGCTATCTCTACTGGAAGGAAAACATGGGGCAAGAGGATTTGGTATCTTATCAAGGTTTGAAGACCAGGGCTGGCGGAGAAAGTCGGGAAAGGGAAAAACAACGACAGCGCAAACAAATCGAAGGGGAGTTGAGGAACAAGTATTACCGGGATAGTGCACCAATCAGAAACAGGATCGCTGAAATCGAGGCTGAGCTTTCGCAGCTTGAGGCTCAGTTGGGGGAGGCCGAGGGCCTGTTTTCCAATGCGGATTACTACCAGGATGGAGCGCGGGTTGTTGACACCATTGAGAAACACGGAAAATTGAAAAAAACCGTTGCCTCGCTTAAAGGAGAGTGGGAGAAGTTATACGCCCAATCCGAGGAAATGAAACGAGAGTTTAAGGAAGCGAAGAAAGCTGCTAAAATTATATAGAGGAGGTGGAATATGGGAGATATCTTAGATGAAGCTGCGGCACTTATCAGGTGTAAAGAATGCCCATGGTTTAAGAATTGTGTGACTCCGGTACAGGTTAGTCCAGATGATGTTGATCAGTTCAGATTGATGATGCAGGGGGGGAATTTCCCGGAAACAGCTAAAAACCAGATGGAAGGTGTTCTGGAGGGCATAGCTTCTGCCAACCAGAATATGATTTTGCAGAGTTGCCCTGTATTTACTCAGCGTCTTAAGAACAATCCCAGGCTTGCTCAGCGAATCAAGGAGATAATGCAAAACTGGGAGAAGGAAATAGCAGAACCGGGAGAGTGACATGGCTAAAAAAGTAGGCAAGATAGAGAAACCACCCGCGGAGCAGTTCAAGCAGAGCAAGAAGCTTTACCTCGTCCCAGTTTTATATACAAATGATAAAGCTCCTGATGAATATAAGGAGAAATGCAGTCGCTACTGGCAGCAGGTGGCAGAGCAACTAGTCAATCTGGAGATGAAGATTGGGAGGATAACCAGGGTTTATCATGAGTTAATCTCTCAATATGGCGATGAGGGTATGAAAGTGGTGGAGAAGTTAAATCCTAATACCTACCAGATAGCCAAGGACAAGTGTGACAATGGAGCAGTTTTTGAGGCTGTTGAGGAGAAAGAGCTGTTTGAGGAGGTCATGGACTGGGAGAGGTGCATTTTACTTGGACTTGCCAGTGAAAAAGTAGTGAGCAGGGTTTTAGAATTTTATAGTGAAGCTTCAAAGAAGAGATATGAATTCATGACTAATAAAATAGAAGAAACACTAAAGGATAGTGAGGCTGGGCTTTTGTTTATCACGGAGGAACACAGATTGCAATTCCCCTCCGATATTGAGGTGTTCAGTGTATTCCCGCCGGCGCTGGACGAGATTAATCGCTGGCTTCGTGGACGCTCTGAGAAAAAGCAGAAAGAAACAGAAGGCTGAATTATTAGTGGGGTGTTTTTGTGAAGGTTAGGGAACCTATTGTTGCCGGTTCATTTTATGATGGCACTCCTGAGGGACTGAGGGGGCAAATTGAGTGGTGTTACCGGCATAGGCTTGGTCCAGGAGATGTGCCCACGGTAAATAATGAAGGCTCGAGGGAGATCGTGGCACTTGTTATTCCTCATGCTGGCTATATTGCCTCTGGTCCGGTAGCTGCTCATGCCTATAAAGAGCTTGCTGCCGATGGAGTATTTGATACGGCGATAATACTTGGCCCCAACCATACCGGCTATGGCTCTCCGGTTTCTTTGTGGCCAGAAAATGACTGGAAGACGCCTTTAGGTAAATTGAAAATTGATAAAGAGATTGCTCATAGCCTTTTGGGGGGTGTGATTAAAGCTGACGAGGGAGCTCACATGTATGAGCATAGCATAGAAGTGCAGCTACCCTGGCTTCAATATCTTTATAGGGAAGTGAAGATTGTACCCATTGCCATGCTGGCTCAGGATATAGCGACGGCCAGGGAAGTGGGCAAGGCTATTTCTAAGGCTGGTAATAATACCATAATCATAGCCAGCAGTGATTTCACTCATTACGAACCTCAAGCGGTAGCGGTTGAAAAAGACGGGTCCATGATAGAGGCAATAGTTGACCTTGATGAACAGGAGCTATATAGGAGGCGTAGCTCTCTTGACTGCACCATGTGTGGCTATGGACCGGTAGCAGCGGCAATTGTGGCGGCTAAAGAAATGGGAGCTAAAGGGGCGAGTCTATTAAAATATGGCACCAGTGGAGACGCAATCGGCGACTACTCCAGCGTGGTTGGCTATGGCTCTATCGTGATAAAGCGGTAGAAATTTCTTCTTGTTATCTGGAGTTTATTATTTCCCCGGTGATATCTTTTTCAATTGTCAGGATGCCAAAGGAGTGCGTTGCCTTTCCGGGATTGAAGAAAAGAATATTATCGATGACCTTATTTTGGGATTGGTGGGAATGACCATAAATGATGATGTCCACCTGCTCAAACAGTTTCTTTATCCTGTGCTCTATTCTCCATGGGCTGCCCCAGCCGTGGGTGATACCAATTCTGCTATTTCCTAGCTTAATTATATCTATAGTTGGGAGCTTGTTCTTTATCTCGGCAGAATCCATATTGCCCTGGACTGCTCTCACTTCGTTTAGCTGTTTTAGCCCATCGAGCACTTCCATGCTGGTGAAATCTCCAGCGTGGATTATCAAATCTACTGTAGAGAGGGCTTCAATTACCTTTTGAGGGAGGTCTTCAAACGAGTGCACGTGGGTATCGGAAAGCACGCCTATTCTCAACATATACCTCCTGAGCTTGATGTGGTTATATTATACAACAGGCAGCCGGCATATCTCTGTTATTGTCCCCTCCACAGTTCGTGTCTGGTAGTGGCGTATGAAAGGAGACGCATGGTAATACCGTGCAAAGTATGGCAGGTTTGATTCAATTAATGTTAAGCAATCGCTTGAAGAACGTAATCGATTTGAGTGGAAAACTTGAAAGGGAAATTAATCATCATGATGATGATTCTCGGAAATGACCTGTTTTACCAGTTGGATAGTCTTGTCCACATTGGAAAGAGAGAAGGACAGCCCCTGTTTTTTTAGTTCAAGATAACCCATTCCCTGGAATAACTTCTGTCCTGCCACCATGGTCATTTCATCATAGATGGTAGGCCACTCCGGGCTACGCCGCTCGGCGCAGAACAGAATAAAATCGCGAACCTGAGGTGACGGACTTTCCATTTACTAAAACTAGTTTAGGTGGGGTCAGGGGGTTAAGACAAGCTTGCTCATGGCTGTTGAGACCTCCTGTTTTCCCTTGCTTTTGCCTTGAAGCATGCCCTAATCAAGGCTTCGGCCTCACTTCTGTCATTGGGCAAATACAACGGTCAGAATATTTTTTTATGCTGGATTTTAGCAGCTTGCGGCGAAAGTGGGGCAAGCAAACACATAAGCCGAGTTATGGGCACTCTTTGTTGACAAACATTTTTTGTCTGCTAGACTTTTTCTCACTTTGCATAATGTTAGGGAGGGCGACTCT
>CAZCKW010000101.1:0-3972 GCA_964499375.1 uncultured Dehalococcoidales bacterium | reverse complement strand
AAAGCAAACAGGGTAAGATACCCTATATTGTATTCAGCAAAAACCTCCACAACGTGGCGAACGGTTTTAGCCCCAGCCCGGTGTCCCTCAAAGCGGGGCAAGCCGTTTTGCTTTGCCCATCTGCTGTTGCCATCCATAATAATGGCGACATGCTGTGGCAGATTGCTTATCTTTAACATTCATTGACCTTTCGCCAACTTTGAAGAATTAATAAAATAAAGCTGGAACACCAGCGATGGAATCAACAGTCACGGGTTAAGCAGGCTGCCTGGCTAAGCTGACCTTATAATCACCTACTCGATTTCTCCATATTTTACAAGGTGCGTGATACGTCTCTTTACCGATAATCTATACCCCAGATTATGATGATTCCGCTGATACTTTCACCTCATTCCCAAGCGTTGTACACGGCTACGGGCTATCAGCCAAACAACAAGCCCAACGATCACACATCCAGCCACAAAGAGGCCAATAAGTAACCAGTAATTTGATTCGCTCTCTACATCTATCAATGGTTGAGAAACGATGAGCTTATCCGACAGGTTATTTACTCCGACGGTATAGCTCCCAGGAGTGTTTACGCTGATAAGAAAAGTTATCTTAACGCTTGCACCAGGTTCCAAGGTTACGTCTTCCGAGATGACTCTGACACCGTTTAGCTTGAGAGCCACCTCGTAGCTGCCGGCACGCTCACCCATGTTGGTTACCTGGGCACTAATGACTACCTCTTCTCCGATACGAGCTTCAGACGGCTTCAATGAGAGACCTTCGACGATAAAGTTAGAGTCTGAGTCGGATATATCAGGCAGCGAAGGCTGAGGAGCCATTCGAGAGTCACTGTACGTGACCGAGCCTACCAGCTTGGAAGATGGCAGGTAGCCGGTAACAGGTAACCACACAACAGCCTTGATCTTAGCCTCGATAAGTTCGGCAATTACCTCGTATGTACCAGATTGGCTTGCCTTTGTAAATTGTAATGGCACTGTTTCTGATACCTCGGCAACTTCACCACTGCGACTAGGGAAGGGAGCTATGGTCACGGTATAGCCTGGGTTAAGCGTTACCAGAGTATTGCTTAGCTGATGCCGGGCCACTACACGTGAGGTTATCCTTATTTCACTTATCTCCACAGGTAAATTCTTTTTACATGTAGCCTTACCTACAGTTATCGCGTGGAAAATCTCGTCTCCCACAATTTCTGACTTATCCAGGCTAACTTCGTAGGTGTATGAAAAATAGTCACCCAAGTTTGCGGCCGCTGCCTGTTGCCCATCCGCAACAACGGCCAACAGCAGGAATAAAAGTAAACCCGCCATTATACCCGCCATTACCTTAAAGGCTTTTTGCCTTTTCAATTCAGTCCCTAAACACATCTTCACTATTTCACTTAACCTTATTAATCCCTCCGCTTTCTTAATGCTCGCCAGATAAGCAGAATGATAATTAGTCCGCCAACTATGATGCCCGCTATCAGCAGCCAGTTAGTAGGCTCGGGTTTGACAACGAATGTCCCGGATAGCCCGTTTATTGCCACCGTATAGGTTCCATCAACATCTTTGGTTGTGGTAAACGATACTTGCTCACTGGTTCCGGCCTCCAGGCTTACTTCCAATGTTTGTTCCACTACATCATTTATCTTGAGGGCTACCCTGTATTTACCGGCGAAATTACCGGTGTTGGTAATCAGAGCTGTAATGTTTACCTTTTCTCCGATGCCGGCTTCAACCGGAGCTATTTGCAGATTGCTGACCACAAACTGAGCCGGCATTCCAACCACTAGTGTTCCAGACAACCCATCCACAGATATGCCGTAGGTACCGGCAACATCCTCACTGAGAGTAAAGCTTACTTCCTGACTGGCCCGGCCGGCCAGGGTTACCTCTTTAGTAGATGACACTACATTATCAACCTTGAGCGTAACACTATATGTCCCCTCGACATCGCCGACATTCGTTACAGTTACCTTGACGGTTGCCTCCTGGCCAGTTTCAACCTTGGCAGGAACTATGGTCAGGTCACTGACTACAAAAGCAGCCGGAGCCGGCACCACCACTGTTTTTACTACCACAAATGATCCCGACAGGCCGTCGATGTTTACCGTAAACGTCCCCGGAGTATCCCTGGTTGTGGTGAAGCTAATTTTCTGGCTGGCGCCACCGGCCAGAGTTACCTCTCTGGTCGCTTCGACTTCGCCGTTTATCTTGAGGGTAACCTGATGAGTCCCTCGAAGGTCGCCGGTATTGGTCAGAGTGAAGCTGATTACTACCTCATTGCCAACCTCAACTCCCGCGGGTGTTATCGAAAGATCGCTGACTGTAAAGGAGGCAGCACGGGTGTAAGCCAAAACAGCAAAGGCAGTGAAGTGATGTACCCTGGCACTGATAGTGTTGGCTTCAGTATCGATACTTATGGTTTCCAGTTCGACCCATTGCTGGGAGTCTTTGTCCCAGTAACCGATGACCAGATTTTCTTCATCGACGCCCTCCGGTAATAGAAGCGGGTCGTAGTGAAGCGTTATGACTACCGGCGGATCGAATGTAGTCCCATCGGGTCCAAAGTCATAAGCCAGACCGATGATACTACCGTTTTCGGGTGGAGACGGCGGGTCATCTAAAGGCGTCAGGGTTATCTTGAATAAACGCTGGCCTGTTTTACTTAGCCCGATGGTGCCGGCTGGAATTCTCAACTGGCACTGTTTATCCTCGGATATTATTACGATATCCCTAGTGAATTCCCCCTCGCTGGTTACGTAGTTAGACACATAGTATGTACCCTCAGGTGGGCCTGCACCACCTCCACCTGGTTCTGAAACAGGGGGCACGACTACTTCCGGTGGCGTGTACTGAGCATACCCGATCGCGGTCATAGTATCACCGAGAGCGGTAGCGATATCAACGCCGTCCAGAATATCCAAGAAAACGCTTCCCAAGTGCGACCTGCCACCGGTATACCACATATGGTAGGTTCGACCAATTTGTAGAACGGACGGGCCGGCGACACCGTATTTATCCCAGGTATCACCCATGCCCTTGGAAAGAATCGGGTTGCCGGTATCCTTCGTCCAGCTTATACCGTTACCCGAAATAGCATGACCAATCGCCAGATCGGTTCCGGTAATGATGGCTGTCTCAAGATCATTCACACCCCTCAGAAAATCCAAAAGCAGGTCGGGAGATGTTCTCCCCCCTGTGTACCACATCTCGTAGTTGCCATTAGAGTTTTTTATCACCGATGGTGTGGCAACACCATACTTGTCCCAGACATCCCCGCTGCCCTTCTGGAGTATGGGGGCACTACCATATTTAGTCCAGTTCACACCGTCAGTAGAGGTAGCGTAACCGATGGCCATGTTCACGCTATTTATCAGCGCCGACTCTAAATCTTCAATACTTTCTGCATCTAATATCTCCAGTAAAGAGTCATAATCGGTTTCGATCCCTGTGTACCACATACGATAGGTGCCGTCACTATTCCTGAGAACAGCAGGCGTAGCAACACCAAATTTATCCCACTCACTCGACGAGCCTTGAAGAACAGGATCTTCGTCTTTCACCCAGTTGATACCATCGGTCGAGGTAGCACGACCGACCGCGACATTCATCCCATCGATGAAATCTATAAGGTGCAACAGGAGACCGAGTACGTAGGAATCACCCTTGAGATCTCTAGCGTCGCTAATAAACTCCTGGATATCAAGATCGACCAGATCCGAGAGGAGTATCTCTATCTCATCGGCGTTTAGCTCGGCCAGATCATCCAGCAGGGTTTCGGCAGCAGAAAAATCTATCGCACCACCGGTGTACCACATCTCATATTGGCCAGCCCCTTTCTTAATTACAGATGGTGCGCCGATGTAATACTTATCCCATTCCGTGCCATCAGGCTGAAGCACATCAGACTGTACTTGCCAAGAAGATCCATCAGCGGAGGTAGCATAGCTTATGTGTGAACTTGAGCCGATTAATAGAGCCT
>CAZCKW010000100.1:0-3974 GCA_964499375.1 uncultured Dehalococcoidales bacterium | reverse complement strand
ATAATGAAAATATCCTTATTGGTCTTCTCTCTGATAAGCTCTGCTACTCTGGGGAATAAAGTCATATGAGCATTCGAGAGGCAGCTCAGTCCAATTGCATCTACATCCTCTTGTATAGCCGCTTCAGTAATTTGCTCTGGCGTTAAGCGTAACCCAAGGTAAATTACTTCCATTCCGGCATCCTTAAGACCCCGTGCTACAACTTTAACCCCTCTATCATGCCCGTCCAGACCGGGCTTAGCGACCAGGACCCGTATTTTTCTGCCTGTGCTGACTGTCATAGCTAACATTCCCCCTTCTAAATAATATTATAATTAGATTATACTTGGCTCCTTATACTCACCGAATACCTCCCGAAGTACGTCGCTAATCTCTCCCACGGTGGCATAAACTTTAACCGCTTCCACCAACACTGGCATGATATTCTCATCAGTCTGTGCTATCTGACGCACCCTATTCAATGCTTCACTCACCTTCTTATTGTCTCTCTCCTGTTTCAATCTTGTTAGTCTCTCTACCTGTCCCTTCTCTGTCGTTTCATCTATTTCCAATATCCGTGGAGCGAGTTCATCCTCAGTGACAAACTTATTAACACCAACGATAATTTGTTCGCTGGAATCTACCGCTTTTTGATAATTATAAGCCGACTGCGCAATTTCCCTTTGAATATATCCCCGCCTTATCGCTTCTAGTGCTCCACCCATTTCATCGATTTTACTAATATATTGCAACGCTCCATCCTCTATTACATCGGTCAACCACTCAATATAGTATGAACCGCCAAGAGGGTCAACGGTATCAGCTATACCGCTCTCGTAGGCAATAATTTGCTGAGTCCTCAAAGCAACTTGCACTGCTTGCTCAGTGGGCAGGGCAAGTGCCTCATCAAACGAATTAGTATGCAGAGACTGACAGCCTCCCATTGTGGCAGCCAGAGCCTGCAACGTTACTCTGACTATATTGTTAAGTGGCTGCTGATCTGTTAGCGTGAACCCATCGGGTTGAACGTGATACCTTAACATCAGTGAACGTGGATTTTGGGCACCAAATCTTTCTTTCATTATCTTTGCCCATATACGACGTAGCGCTCTAAATTTGGCAACCTCTTCAAGGACATTAGTATAAGCAGCAAAGAAGAAGGAAAACCGGGGGGCGAAAGAATCAACTTCCATGCCCCTATCTATCATCGCTTGCACATAGGCAATCCCATTGGCAATGGTGAACGCTGCTTCTTGAATAGCCGTTGCACCAGCTTCCCGTATATGGTACCCACTAATGCTTATCGAGTTCCAATAAGGCATATCTTGAGCACAGTAAGTACAAATATCGGTCACCAGTCGCATTGATGGAGCTGGTCCAAAAATATAAGTATTTCTAGCGATATATTCCTTCAGTATATCGTTTTGAACAGTTCCCCTAAGCTTGCTCCTATCTGCTCCTTGCTTTTCTGCGGCTGCAATATACATGGCCAGCAATATCGGTGCAGTGGCGTTAATCGTCATTGATGTGCTCACGTCTGCCAGTGGGATGCCATCCCAAAGTCCCTCCATGTCTTGCAGTGAGTCTATAGCAACACCACACTTCCCAACCTCTCCACATGCTAATGGATGGTCTGAATCATACCCCTCCTGGGTGGGCAAGTGGAACGCAACGCTAAAACCAGTATTTCCCTGTTTATATAAATATTTATACCTGCGATTTGTCTCCTCCACGGTAGCAAATCCAGCATATTGACGCATGGTCCACAGCCTTCCCCGATAACCCGCCGGCATTATATGTCTGGTAAACGGATATTCACCTGGAAGGCTGGTATCTTGTCTGGTCTTATCTAAATCATCTGTCGTATATACTCTTTTAACTACAGTCCCACCGACAGTAGTCCTGAACTCTTCTTTTCTCTCAGTTATTTCTTTTGCCACTTCCTTTGTGCCCTCCCTTAACAGCTTTTTCTAATACTGTGAGCTTAATATGCTCTTGCGTTTTCCAAGCTCATAGTAGAGATCCTCAACTCCAATATTATTTGTAGCCTCAGTCTTGATAATTGACGGCTCCACATGTTTCGGGTTGAGGCTTAATGTGTCTCTCAGTTCACTGACTAAATTTTCAGCCCCCTCGCAGTCCGCCTTATTAACCACAACAATATCAGCAATCTCTACCAGCCCTGCCTTCATAAGCTGAATACTGTCACCAAATCCTGGCACCAGTACCACCACGACCGTACCAGCTATTTCAGTTATACTCACATCGGTCTGTCCTACCCCCGTAGTTTCTATTATAACAAGGTCTTTACCAGAAGCATCTAGCAGCTTTGCTGTCGTCTCTACTGCTTTAGAAAGTCCACCGTAGCTACCTCTGGTGGCCATACTGCGAATGAACACCCCTTCATCCAGGTAATGCTGCTGCATTCTTATTCTATCACCCAATACCGCACCACCAGTAATAGCACTGCTCGGGTCAACGAGTATAACTCCCACTGATAACCCATTACCTCTTATAATGGTTATTAGCCTGTCGATTATAGTGCTCTTACCAGCACCAGTAGGCCCGGTGATGCCAATACGATATACTTTACGCAAGTGAGGACGAATCAAGTCTTCTATTTGGGGACTATCAGAACTCCCCTCCTCCACCATAGTAATCAGACGAGCCAACGACACTCTAGAACCGGAAAGCATACTGGTTACCAGTTCTGTAGTATTTTGTTGTCCCATCAAAGCCACCTGCATTAAGTTATATCTATCGTCTCTCTACAATCAGGCCGATACCAACTCCACCTGCACCAGGAGTAGTCACCAGACCATACCTTCCGTTGCGTCTTCGCAGTTCGTAAACTAGATTGACTAACCTTAAAGCCAGGGTAGCACCCAAAGGATGCCCAAGGGCAATCCCAGAGCCATTGACATTTATCTTATTATCCCAGTCCTCCCTGGGAACCTCCAGCTCTATAATGTCCGATAGCACCTGGATAGCGAATGCCTCCTGTATCTCAAAAAGGTCTATGTCGGATATGGTAAGGCCAGCCTTTTTCAGTGCTTTGTTGACAGCCACAGGTGATGCTTTCCATGTGGTCAAAGGATTGGATGCGCCAAAAGCAAAAGATTTTATGAAACCCAGTGGCTCCACGCCCAGTTCCTTTGCTTTTTCAGGAGTAGTTAGCACAAAGGCAGCCGCAGCATCGTTTTCCGTAGCTGAGTTGCCCGCAGTACAGATACCACCCAGGACCGGCTTCAATTTAGCTAGCGCTTCCATCGATGTGTCGCGGCGGGGGCCCTCATCAGCATCAACAACTTTTGGATCTCCCTTTTGCTGTGGAACAGTAACCGGAATGATTTGCTCTTTGAATTTGCCTGCATCCTGAGCAGCACAAGCCCTCTGATGGCTGCGCACTGCCCATTTGTCAGCCTCTTCCCGGGACAGGTTATGTTCCTTGCCTGAGTTTTCTGCCCATGCCATATTTGATTTGATCACACCGAATCTATCTATAGGCTGATGCATTGGACGGGAACGCTGTATTCTGTCATAGAGCGTTATACCGAATAATCCAAGGCTGCCATGCCCTCTGGGTGAGTCATCGGCTTTTATACCACCCTGTCTACCTACACCCCATTTTACTGACCCAGGAATGTAGAACTCAGCAGTGCTCATGCTCTCCACTCCACCAGCGACCACAATCTCTGAAGTTTCAGTCATAATTTCCATAGCACCAAAACACACCGCATCTACTCCAGAGGTACAACGGCGATCTATGGTGATCCCAGGCACATCAACAGGCCATCCAGCAGTAAGCAAACCCATACGAGCAATATTGACATATTCACCGCTCTGATAACACTGACCCATTATTACATCGTCAACCGTGGCAGGGTCAACCTTACCCCTCTTTACCGTTTCATTGAGAACCAAAGCGGTAAGATCATATGCTGGCACATCTCTCAAAGTCCCCAGATAATTCCCAATGGGTGTCCGTACTGCAC
>CAZCKW010000099.1:0-4015 GCA_964499375.1 uncultured Dehalococcoidales bacterium | reverse complement strand
TTAGCCGAGTTTATGTTTGGCAATGAAGATACTCTCATCAGGCTTGATATGTCGGAGTTCATGGAACGACATGCCGTTGCTCGTCTGGTTGGTGCACCGCCAGGGTATGTTGGTTATGAGGAAGGTGGACAATTAACTGAGGCGGTGAGGCGAAAATCTTATTGTTGTATTCTTCTCGATGAGATTGAAAAGGCGAATTATGAGGTGTTCAACATGCTGCTCCAGATTTTCGATGATGGTCATTTAACTGATGCCAAGGGACGCCGTGTCGATTTTCGCAATAGCATCATAGTAATGACCAGTAATATTGGTGCTGAGCTTATTAAGCGTGAGATGAATATTGGGTTCACGACACATATTGATAGTAAAAGAAACCAGCGCGTGGAGTATGAAAAGATGAAGGAGAAGGTACTCGGCGAGATGAAGAAAACTTTTCGTCCAGAGTTCCTCAACCGTATTGATGCCACGGTAGTTTTCCACGCTTTGTCCAGAGAGCATATCCGTCAAATTGTTGACTTAATGCTTAACCAGGTGGCCTCTTCGCTTAAAGAAAAGAACATCACTTTGGAAGTTACAGATGCAGCTAAGGATTTCCTGGGTGATAAGGGCTATGACCCTGTTTTTGGAGCGCGTCCTCTACGCCGCACAATCCAAAATTTGGTTGAAGACCAGCTTTCCGAAGCTCTGCTTCGTGGCGAATTCCAGTCTGGTGATACGGTAGAAGTGGATTGTGACGGAGAAAAAATTGTTATACGACCGTTGGTTAAGGAGGCTCTGCCAACATAACGAGAGAGCTAAAAGCCAAAGTCAAGCGTGTTTTTATTTGCCAGCAATGTGGGAAGGAAAGCGCTAAATGGTTAGGGCGATGTCCCGATTGTGAGGCATGGAATGGTTTTGTAGAGACTACAATCAGTCCAGTTCAGGTTCCTTCGCGCTGGTCCTCCTCCACGAGGAATAAACCCCAAGAGTTGTTTCAGGTGCGGCAGGATCAATTTTCTCGCTTGAATCTTGGCCTGGTCGAAATAGATCGTGTGCTTGGGGGTGGTTTAGTGCCTGGCTCTTTGATACTAATTGCCGGGGAGCCAGGAATAGGTAAGTCTACGCTCTTGCTTCAGGTTTCAGCCATGGTGGCGGGGAATGGCAAGCCGGTAGTTTATGTTTCTGGCGAGGAATCTGTTAATCAGATTAAACTGAGAGCTGACCGCTTGAACATAAGTGGCAAGGAACTTTTTCTTCTTTCTGAAACCAATCTGCCCGTTATTTTAGGGCATTTAGAGCAAATCTCACCAGCATTGGTTGTCGTTGATTCTATTCAAACTATGTACCTGGAAAATCTGTCTGGAGTGCCAGGTAGCATTGCACAGATACGCGAGAACACACTGGGGTTAATGCAATGGGTGAAACAGAACAATGTGCCTGCATTTATCGCCGGACATGTGACTAAAGATGGGTCCATCGCTGGCCCGGGAGCACTGGAGCACATTGTTGATGTAGTGCTTTATCTTGAAGGAGAGCCGTTTAGTAGCTATCGAGTGCTACGGAGCGTAAAAAATCGTTTCGGCTCTACTAACGAGGTGGGTATCTTCGAGATGAGCAGTAATGGGCTGATAGAGGTAAAGAACCCTTCTCGAATTCTCATTTCAAAATATGACGGTTCTGCCGTTGGCTCAATTGTGGTGCCGACGCTTGAAGGGAGTCGACCTTTACTGGTGGAGATTCAGGCTTTGACCACTTCCACCAGTTTTGGCCCACCCAGGCGTATTGCTAATGGCATCGATTTTAATAGGCTTCTCTTGATTAGCGCTGTGCTTACCAAGAGGGCAGGAGTAAAGCTTTCTAACCAGGATATTATAGTTAATGTCACTGGAGGGATGAAGGTTAATGAGCCAGCGGTTGATTTAGGAATTGCATCAGCTATCGCCTCCAGCTTTCACGATAGCAAACCACTCCCAGGGCTGGTTGTTATGGGAGAAGTGGGTTTGAATGGAGAGCTCAGGGCTGTGCCACAGATGGAGAGGCGAATTGCCGAAGCAGTTAGATTGGGTTTTAAATATTGTATAATGCCCAGGCTTTCGTCCCCGCTTTCTCTCGGCGACGCTGATATTCAATTAATCGAAGTTAGTTCTGTGGCTGAAGCTCTGCGTTTAGGTCTCAGCAAGAAGAGCGAGAGGAGAACAGAACGATAAATGGGTGAGGTTTCTAAAGTTGGCACTATCATTGTTGCTGCTGGCAGCAGTCAGCGGATGGATGGCGTGGATAAAATTTTCGCCCCTCTGGGCGGCAAACCCCTGCTAGCCTGGTCGGTAGATACCTGTCAGCTATGTGACTTAGTACAACAGATAGTCATCACACTGAATAGTAACAACCTGGAGCAGGGGAGGAAATTGATGAAGGAGCGAGGCTGGTCTAAGGCTTCTATTTGTCTCGGTGGCGCACAACGGCAAGATTCGGTTAGAGAAGGGCTGCACCAGATGAAGGACTGTGATTGGGTTCTAATTCATGATGGCGCCCGTCCCTTCCTGACTGTGGACTTAATCCAGAGGGGGTTGGAGACAGCTAAGGAAACCGGGGCTGCCACTGCTGCAGTCCCGGTTAAGGATACCATTAAGCTTGCTGATGATGCCAGACTAATTACAGAAACGCTTCAGCGTAATAAGCTATGGGCAACGCAAACTCCTCAGATTTTCAAGTCAGATATAGTAACCGAAGCCTATAACAAACTTACTACCGAGGTTACCGATGATGCCGCTGCGGTAGAGCGGTTAGGATATAAAGTGAAGCTCTACATGGGCGCTTATAATAATATAAAGGTGGCTACCCCTGAGGATTTGGCGCTGGCGGAGACTATTGCTCAAGATAAACTATCAACTGTACTACACCGTGGGGAAATATCCAGAGAAGAAATAAGAATAGGCATTGGCTATGATAGCCATCCTTTAACTGCCGGGCGCAGGTTGATTCTGGCAGGTGTTGATATTCCCTTCGATAAGGGCTTATCAGGGTGGAGCGATGCCGATGTAGCAACTCATGCCATGATAGATGCTTTATGCGGTGCTGCTGATCTTGGTGGTATTGGTATTCAGTTTCCTGCGGGGGAGCCAAAATATGAAGGTATCTCCAGCTTGGTTTTACTGAGTAAAACTGGCGAGCTGCTTAAGGCAAAGGGATTTAGAGTAGTAAATATTGACACCACCATTATTGCTCAGCGTCCGGTACTTTCACCCTTCATCCCTGATATGAGAAACCGTATTAGCCAGGCTTTGGGTATTGAACCAGCGCGGGTGGCAATCAAGGCTACCACTACTAATGGCTTGGGCTTTATTGGCAGAGAAGAGGGAATAGCTGCTCAGTCTATAGCCCTGATTAGAACAGGAAGCTTGTAGGGTTTGCTTACCCTCATTTAGTAATCCAGCTTTATTTCTTGTTATAAATCAACGCTTTGTAAATGATGTTGTATTTATTGTTACTTGCATATATATGGACGAAATTTGACAATATTTACCGGTATAATTATAATTATTATTGACATATGTTCATAATTACTATTGAGAAAGGTGATTTTTAGTGGCAAGACCAGTGAAGTTGCGCTGTGTGACACATTTTCCCAGCGTGGGCTTCTTCAGGCCGATGGGGGTTCCTGCGAATGCTTTGCAACAGGTTTGTCTTACGCTTGAGGAAGTCGAAGCTATTCGCCTTAAGGATTTGGAAGGGTTGGAGCAGGAGGAATGCGCTCAGGGGATGCATGTTTCAAGGCCGACTTTCCATCGTATTTTGGGGCTGGCTCGAGGAAAGTTAGCCGATGCACTGGTTAATGGTAAAGCGATTCAGATTGAAGGGGGTAATTTCGGGTTGCCCCAAAGCCGCTTCAGGTGTAACAGCGATGGGCATGAGTGGAATGTGCCCTTCGAAACTCTGGTGCGCAGGCTTCCGTTATCTTGCCCTGTATGCTCCAGCGTGGATATCCAGCCTTTACCACCATTCCCATTTGGTTGTGGTAGAGGATATAGTAGGAGGC
>CAZCKW010000098.1:0-4024 GCA_964499375.1 uncultured Dehalococcoidales bacterium | reverse complement strand
CGTTGAAACTCTCAATATAGCCATTCTCCCAGGGACTGCCCGGCTTAATGAATAAGCTTGAGCTGCCAGCCTCCTTTAACCACTGGCAAACTGCTTTAGAGACAAACTCAGGCCCATTATCACTGCGCAGATACTTAGGCACTCCTCTGGTTAAGAATAACCATTCCAGCACTTCAATGACTACCGAGGCAGGTATCGAAGGCTTAACCTTGATGGCCAGGCACTCTCGTGTGTACTCGTCAATGATAACCAGAATTCGCAGTTTCCCACCGCGCTCTGTCCTGTCCTCAACAAAGTCGTAGCTCCATACGTGGTTCGGATATTCAGCTTTATTCACTATCCCTCCTGTGATCCCTCTTTTCCGTCTCCTGGGCCTTCTCTGAGGTAAGCTTAACCCTTCCGACTTCCAGATACGATGAACTCGCTTCTTATTTACTGTAAAGCCCTCCCGCTGAAGCAGAGCAGTAATCCGCCGGTACCCATAACGGCTGTGGCGAATTGCCAGCTTATGTATCTCCTTGATTAGCTCAGCCTCATCCTTACGCCGCCTGGAAATATACCTCACCAGGGATCTGGATAGCCCTACAACTGCACATGCATGCCGCTCCGAGCATCTTCCTATCTCCGCCAGATACCTCACTACTGACCGCCGAGCAAGAGGGCTTACCATTTTTTTGAGTTGATTTCCTTCAGCAGCTCATTGTCCAGCGCTTGCTGGGCTACTATCCGCTTCAGTCTGGCATTCTCTTCCTCCAGTGCTTTCAAGCGCCTCAATTCAGAGAGAGTCATCCCGCTATATTTGCTTTTCCATCGGTGAATGGTAGCAGGGGAAACCCCATGCTCCCGGGCAGCATTAATCACCGGCATCCCCGATTCAACCTCCCTCAGAATCCCGAATATCTGTACCTCTGTATACCTTCTCTTTTTCACTTGTGCTTCCTCCTGTTCTTATTTTACAGGAGTCTCGCATTCAAGATGGTCCTATTTTCGGGGGGCAGGCCAAAGATATGGACAATATGCTCCTATGCTCGGTGAGAAAGCTTTATTGGAACTTCTGAGTGATGCGATAAAGCAGGATTTTTTCGGCAAAGGTTTTTTATGTGGCTCAGATAGAGCCATAGTCAGGAAATTGGGTGCATAACATGGTGGGTACTAATCAGATTCCACCGTTTGACTAATAATCAAAAGGTGGATTTGCAGCTATAAACGGCTATAACAACAACTAACTAGGAATCAAAAGAGCAAATTAGGCACGGAAGACTGGGGAGATGGACTAACTATTAATCTAAGATAAAATAGTAATTTACCTAAATATTAAGCAATCTAGCAACTTCAGGTAATATAGCATCCATTATTTCAAAAAGTAGTTCGGCGTGCTGAACTATTGGTAGATTTTTCGTATAATCTTGGCAGCCCATATTTTCTTTGTCTGAAGGGTACCGAGACCAAGCTTCATGTTTGTAAGTTAAGGCTGCCAATAAGAACAAAGAAAAGAACAGTTTATCTCTCGAAAATTGACTCTCCAAATTTGCTTGAATTATGCTGCGGTCCGAAACCTTATCTGTAACTAGGTCTTTCATACATGATTCGATTAAAAATTTATGTGCTAACTCGAATAGACCTGTGGCCTTTGATATTTGAGACGGTAATTCAGGGGGGATTAAAGAAGGCGGGGATGTATGATATATAAATAAATAGTGGAACTCTTTCTCTTTGATTTGAAATGATAGTTCCAGACTATCGTTCTCTTCAAATTTGAAAGGGGTCGAAAACAATCTTCGACTCTGTAGTTCTTTCACCAATTGCAGTGTTTCAAATAAACCTTCATCAGTTGTGTAGTTCAATTTAAATATTGAGGATAGTGTCGAACTGCTTTTATTTTCTTCCAGCTCTTTCCAGATTTGTTTTATCAACTTCCAGCTATTATGACCGAAATCTTTCTTAATTCTCTCTGGAGTGAATTTACCTGAGACAACTGCTATTGCTTTTACACTTTTTTCAATACATTGCCCAAGCAGATATATACACAAAGCTTTGTCTTTGCTTTTCAACATTCTTGCTGCATAGTAATCATTGCGAGCCCTTTCTATCCAAAGAGCGGCATGTTCATTATATTGCTCTATTTTCATATTCATGTCTTCCAAAAGCCCAATCTATTTTAATCCAATATTGTCAATAGGGCTATACATTTTATGTGCCTCCACTGTGTCATAACTTCCTACGAATGAAAATACAGTGCCAGATTGAATAGAACATTTGATTCTTAGTCAAAAGGTGAATTTACGGTTAAAATATTTAGGAGATAGACTAACTATTAATCAAAACATCAGATTAGGCAGTAAAACAAAATACAAAAATAGCATAACGATAACTTAAAAAGTGGTATAGTCTATGGGGGCAGGCCACCTAACTAACCTTTCCTTGTCACCTTTACCTACTACCTTGATTATGCCCTGCTCCATATTTATGTCAGTCATTTGTAAATTAGCCAATTCAGATAATCTCAGACCAGTATCCAGAAACATATATACGATGGCTTTGTTTAAGAATCTTCTGATTGCAGTTGCATCAATAGTTTCAATACCGAATTTGTGTAGATACCACTGGAACTTATCGAGTATCTTCTTGTAGAAGGAAATGGTGGCTGGAGACTTATTCTCTACCTTACAGGATAGTAGAAATCCTTCAATCAAACGGTGTAACGGGACAACTAATTGCGTGTTGGAATTGCGAGTAGTCGAAAGGTAATTTAAGGTATCGTGAGCCTTATTAGTTTCATTGGTGGAGCTGGAGGGATTCGGACCCTCTACCTTTTGACTGCCAGTCAAACGCTCTCCCAATTGAGCTACAGCCCCATCGACCTGTAAATATAGCAAAATAGCAGGAGAACCTCAAATTAAAAGGTTAATCCCAGCCACTGCAAGACAGTCCGCAGGCCAAAGTATCCCACATAAGCCAGGACCATGTTTTTCACCGTCCTGCCTGCCCAGGTCATCAGGAAAAACCTGGTTGGACCAAAGCGGATCATGCCCATGAATATGGCAAAGGGGTAGTAAAGTGGATTCAAAATAGAGGCCATGAAGAAAACAGCCTTGGAGCCATGGCGGTGTAATAAATTACTGAACTTAATATAGAAACCATTGTCATTACCCCGGAAAAATCCCCTGCCACTATATCCGGTAAAATAAGCACCTGTAGCGCCTGTAGCTTCACCGATTCCAGCTACGACCCCAACTATGGCAGGATTTAATACCCCTCCCATGGTGAACGTAACCAGTATGCCCAGACCGGGTACAGCCAGAGTTCCGCTGGCAAGTACGTTAACCAAGAAGCAACCGAGGTAACCCCAGCTCCTTATCTCCGCAAGATAACCTCTATGCCGAATAATGATAAAACAGAGGGCTATGGTAATTGCCAGAGATATGCCGCCTATAAGGGCTTCCCTCTTAGTGGGTCTCAATTTCACAGTTTGCTATTATACCCTATTACGCCCCTGCATCGGCAGCTTTCGTTGTGGTGAAACTTAATTCCTCCCTTTCTGTGTTAATGGTGATAGTATCACCTTCCTGGAACTCCCCCTGTAGTATCCTGGCTGAGAGTGGATTTCCCACATACTTCTGGATGGCTCGACGTAATGGGCGGGCTCCATATACCGGGTCATAGCCCTTTTTTACCAGCCACGCCCTGGCCTCAGAGCTAATCTCAAGCTTTATATTCCGCTCAGCCAGACGCTTCTCTACTTCTTGAATTAGCAACTCAACGATGCTGTCTAAATTTTCCTCGGTGAGAGGATGAAATATGACCACATCATCTATTCTGTTAAGTAACTCCGGGCGAAAAGTTTTCTTCAAAGTACCTTCTATGTTCTTTCTCATTAGCTGCTCATCAGCTTCATCCCTGTGACTGAAGCCAATAGCCTGGCGCTGGAATTCCTCAGTACCCAGGTTACTGGTCATAATCACCACCGCATTCTTGAAATCCACAGTCCTGCCATGCCCATCCGTAAGCCTACCATCCTCCAGTA
>CAZCKW010000097.1:2890-4048 GCA_964499375.1 uncultured Dehalococcoidales bacterium | reverse complement strand
CCCTCATAGCCGATAACAATTCTAGCACTCGTTTCTCTTGCTACCTTTGTTATTACTACTTTCCGTCAGAAATCCGATGGTTAACGAGTTGTTATTGCGATACCGATTTCTCCATCTTGGCAAGCTCCTCTCTCAGTGTTTCTATCAGCTTTCTTTCAACGGCCAGCTTTGCCTGGTGAATGGACACAGCCAGTTGTGGGGCTTTGGAGCGGCCATGCCCAATCCATACAACTCCATCAACGCCGTAAAGCAATCCTCCGCCATTTACGTCGGCTATGTGAGTCAGGTTAAACAGGTCTTTGCTGATGGCGTCGAGATCCTCCTTTGGTAGCCGCTTATCCAGGGTGCCGTTTAATCGTTCGATAATGAGGTCACCCAACCCTTCGCTAAATTTAACCAGTACATTTCCGGTAAAGCCATCACAAACGATGACATTGGCACTTCCCCTGGTAATATCGTGTCCCTCTACATTTCCGATAAAGTTAAGGTCGCTTTGTTTGAAAAGCTGGTAAGCTTCCTTTGTCAATTTATTGCCCTTACCTTCCTCAGCTCCGTTGTTGAGAAGGGCGACTGTGGGGTTGCTGATGTTTTGCATCTTTCGGGCAAAGGCAGAGCCGATAACAGCGAAATTCAGCAAATCGCGCGGCTTGCAATCGACATTCGATCCCATGTCGAACATTACCGTATTGGGACCAATGGGAAAGCAGAGTCCACCAACAGCCGGTCGTTTTATACCAGGTAAATTCCCCAGTGTTGCCACAGCACTGACCATTACCATGCCTGTGTGGCCCATGCTCACCACCGCATCAGCTTTATTTTCCTTCACCAACCGCATAGCTACCGGCACAGAGGCATCAGGCTTATGGCGTAGCGCTGATACAGGGGACTCACCATCTCGTATTATCTCGCTGGCATTTACCACATCTATTGGAAGGTGGGAGGCATCATGCTTGGCAAGTTCACTGTGAATAGTGTCCTCAGTCCCTACCAGTATGACCTCGATTCCGCCCTCACTGGCTGCCTGAATTGCTCCCTTAACTATTTCCTGAGGGGCGTAATCCCCTCCCATTGCATCTACAGCTACCCTTACTGATTGACCGTTCGTAGTTACCATATAGAAGCCTCCGTGAACTAGGTATCCTTTATTTTAAGTGTGTC
>CAZCKW010000097.1:0-2790 GCA_964499375.1 uncultured Dehalococcoidales bacterium | reverse complement strand
ATATTAAATTTGGAGAGCTCCTCAACTGTTCTCTTTATCCTGATATCAGATGCTCCCAGGAGATGTAAACCACCAATGATGGCCACTATCTTGTGGCAACCGGTTAATGCTACTGCCTGCTTAACAATATTGACTATCCCAGCATGGCTGCAACCGGTTACAATTACCAGACCCTTGTCCTTGACATTTGCTATAACAGAGATGTCATCCAGCATTTGGTCATCTTCGACGCTGCCTTTTTCTATTGTTTTTAGTTTTATTCCAACCTGTTCATACTCAGTTTGCCTTTTTACTTCACCGGTGGTCATAATTCCGGGCATTATCATAAGGGGTTCCTTGTCCAGAAAAAGACAACCACCGGTTTGCTCTATGTTCTCCTTCGAATCTTCTGGCGTAATACCCACATGCTTAAAATAAGTATCTATGAGGAAATTAGGGCGGAAGATATCGGGATGAGCATATATGGGAATACCTTCCTGCCCGATTTCCCTGAGCATATTCACTATCCCCCTGGTGTGGTCATAGTGACAGTGGGTTAGAACGATTGCATTGATAGTTGATGGGGAGATATTCATGAGTTTCATGTTATTCAGCAGAGCTGCTGAATTTTGGCCTACATCGACCAGGATTCTTTTTATGTCCGTACCCCGTGTTGCTTCAAGTAGAAAGGAAACTCCATGCTGCCCTAAGTACGGGCTATCGAAAGAGACAGAATCCTCTGCCTGAACTGTAACTTTTAGATTGTCTAGCTGGTCAATTTTTTCCATGCTCTGCATGCTCATTAAGATATCCTGTCACATGAAGTAGGGTGCTACCACAATCTGGCTGTGATAGCACTCTACAAATAGCGACCAGGAAATAATCGCTACTATTTACTTACATGCTCCAGGTAATTGTCTCTATTCTGGCGTTCTTGTAACCGGTTTCAGTTGTAGCATCCTTCACAACTTCCCAGATTTCAAATGTGCCAGCAGTGCGATCGCCTATATCGTTAAAGGTAATAGGACCAGTAGCACCTTCAAATTCCAGTTGGGTCAGTGCTTTTCTTATAGCTTCACCATCGTAGACGCCGGCTGCCTGAATTGCTTTGGCGGCTGCCCATACAGCATCATACATAGTATCGCAGTAGACTTCAGGGCCTTCTCCGTATTTCTCCTCATACGCTGAAAGGAAGTTTTCATAGCTTGGACCTGCTCCTACAGTTCTGGTGCCGGCAACAAAAGCCTTCTCCATGAACTCAGCAGACTTTGGCTCCTTAAACAGACCTGAGCCATAGTTACCATCACAACCCAGCCAGGCAGCTTCATCCAGACCCAAATCTAAAGCTTGCTTGAATACTATAATGCCATCATCGCAATAGGTGCAGGCAAAAACAACATCAGGGTTGCTGTCCTTAATTTGCTGTAACTCAGTGCGGTAGTCCTTGGTGCCCTCGGAATACCGTATTTGTGCTACATGTTCACCCTGCCACCCAATTTCCTCAAGGTGACTAACAATCGCCTCTTCCAAACCTTTGCCATAAGTGTTATCCAGAACTATGGTGGCTAGCCTGGAATAGCCCTTGTCCTTGATAAGGTCGGCCAGCACCAGGCCTTGAGCATCATCACGAAGACATGTACGGAAGAACCACTCTGTACCATCTGTTTCAGAAAGTGGTATTCCTGTGGCAGATGGGCTTATTAACGGAACATTTTGCCCCTTTACATACGGAATTGAAAGTAGGGATGCTCCGGTAATCATAGGGCCAGCGATTACCTGTACCCCATTTACCTCAATCATCTTCTTAACCCTGTCAAAGCCTTTCTGCGCATCAGTTTGGCCATCTTCCTCCACCAGTTCCACTTGCTTTCCCAGTACTCCGCCCGCGGCGTTGATTTCATCAACCGCTAGCCTGGCACCATTCAGTATCCTGAGACCCATAGGTCCCAGGTCTGCAGTGGTATCCAGCAGACAGCCTATCTTGACAGTCTCTGCTTCCTTGGGAGTACAAGCTACTGCTGGAATCAGCAAGCATAACAACCCCACCACCAGTAATAATTTTTTAATCATATCTTTCTCCTTTCTAAAAAACTAGTGATATATTGTGCATGAAGGTCAAGCTCGTGTCAACACCTGTTAGCCTTTGTTAGCCTTTAAACCGAGAAAACGCTGTTTGGAGGATTCTTCAGCAAACAGAGAATCAGCATCCCCTTCCATGGCACAGGCGCCGTTAACCAGCACGTAGCCGCGATTGGAGATGCTCAGGGCTTTCTTGACATTTTGTTCCACGATTATTATAGCTGTGCCGCCTGCTTTAATTTTTTTCATTTTTGATAGGATAACGTTCGCTGGTTTGGGGGATAGAGAAGCCAGTGGCTCGTCAAGCAACAGGACTCTAGGCTCTGCCATCATGGCTCTGGCTATGGCTAACATCTGCCGTTCACCGCCGCTCAGGTTCCCCGCCAGTGCATTTTTCCTCTCCTCGAGTTCGGGAAACATGTCAAAAATCTCCCTGATACCTGTTTTGATAGAGGCTTTACCCTTTCTATGGTAAGCTCCCATGTCTAAATTTTCATTTATGGTGAGATTGGGGAAGACATTGTTTATTTGGGGAACATAGCCTATGCCTATACTTACTGCCCGGTCGGGAGCTATGCCAGTAATGTCTTCACCATGGTAAAGGATAGTGCCTTTAAAAAGTTTTACAAAACCAAGTAAGCTTTTAATCAAGGTTGACTTTCCGCTGCCATTAGGCCCCACAATAGCCACAATCTCCCCCTCAGCCACCTTTATGGAAACGTCATGAACAAT
>CAZCKW010000096.1:0-4054 GCA_964499375.1 uncultured Dehalococcoidales bacterium | reverse complement strand
CATAAAATATACCTGTTCCCATTTTGACAGCTTGTCCAAAAGCCCGCTGTAACCGATATACCGCTGGTAAAATCGTCTTAGGGTTTCCTCGCCGGCAATGTCGGCTAATAGTTGCGAGAGCACATTCTCAAGATGGATATTTTCACTGGCAAGTCCTTTCTTTTGTGATTCAAGCCCGGCAATCTCCGCCATGATCCTTGCTCTCTCCTTATTAGCCCCGTCATACAGGTTGTCCAGGTACTTGTTAAGCGAACCTTGTTCCTTCAGCCCCTCGGAAAGCTTCTCCCTAGCATTCTTGTGCCCGGCGAATTCTTTAGATAATTCCAGTACGAGTTCAAGGGTGAAACCATGGTCTTCTACTTCAGCCTTTACCTTGCCGGCTGTCATAATCTCTTCTTTGGTGATGTTAGCCTGCTGATAGCAGTCCTCGACCTCTTTTTCGATGCGCAGTTTTTCCTTGTCAGCTTTCTTGCTAAAGGCTTCGAGTTTCTTTTCCGTCGCTGTATATTCATTCCTAGTCTGCGAAAGCTCCTGTCCGGCTTTCGCAATATCCTTCTTCATCTGCTCGCATTCTATGTTGGTCTGCTTAATCTGTGCTACGATACTGTCCGCCCTTTTCTCAAGGGCAGGGACTTCGCGTTCCAGCTTCGCCTTTTGTTCCAATAATTCCTCGCAGGCATCGAGGGCTTCAGTGCAAGAAATACCCTTTTCTTCCTCTAAACGAATCAGGCCTTGTATTGCTTCAAGATAGTCTGAATCAGCAATGCGTCTTTCTAACTCTATCAAGCTCTCGAACATATCCTCGGTGAAGCCGGGGCAGCAGACGCGAGCTGTGTTAGCGGCGTCTCTTATCTCCTCGGCAGTGAATTGTTGCTCCATGGTTAATCTCCTCCTTTTCTCGTTTGTAGCGTTATTCGAATCGCTTCCTCCATCGTCATATCCGCTCCCAGTCGCGGCATGGCTCGGTTTACCATATCTTCAGCTTCACCATGCCGAAAAGCCATGCTTTCCAGAGCACCGACCAGATCATCGGTGGTAAATCTCTGCCTGCTCACCGGCAGGGGCTGGGAGGAATCCTGAAACGCCAGGCCGAGCAGGCTGCCAGCTACGAGCGGCGCCACGCACCTGCCTTGGGAGCCAAACTCTCCCAGCCAGGCGACTACCGATTTATACTTCAAGGCTAGCGTGAGTTCGTTTATAAAATCATTGGGAATCCGGACAGGCTTGGTTCCCCGCACTTCCCAGGTGGTGTAAACAGAATCTCTGGCAATGATGACAAACCGATCCGGGTCCTTCTCAAGAAAGGCATGGAGGAAAACCAGGGGGATAGATAGTGTTTCGGGCTTGCCGACGGCTCCGACCAGGGTAACCAGGCGGGAATCCTTTTGTGTCTTTACCAATGCCGGCGCGACGAGATATATGCTAATCTCGATAATAAGCTGAGGGATATCCTTGCCCTGGTAATGGAGCTTTGGCATCGGGACAAACCACCGCTCGGCCCGCCATGTGGCTTTGTTGCCATACCGGCTTTTGATAGTAGTACCGATAGTCTTATCCGCTTCACCGCTAACCCTGTGATCATTAGCAAGCGACTCAAACATATCAATAACATCGATGCTCATGTCTTCTGACCCGACTTCCTGAAAAGCCAGCCTGTTCGCTTCTTTCCGATTATCAGCCTGTCTGCCTGGTAAAATCTTCATCTGTCCGACCTCCTTATCAATGCGCTATATGCTATCTATACTATGCTACCTATACTACCTATGAGATTGATACCTTTTTGCTGGCCTTGCTTACAGGCCTATAATGCATCGGTTTATTATCGGGGAGAGGGGTCACCCTGGCGCCTCTGCAAAACGCATTGATTAACGTGATATAATCAAACATACTTTCTCACTGCCTTTCTGTGGGTTGGGGGGAGAAGCCAGAGGACCGACCGCAAAATCACCTCCTCTTATTTACCGGCTTCTTCCCCCATGTATTCATCCAGGGTAGGTCGTCTTGGGCGACCGCCCTTCTTGCCAAACTCTTTCAAGACTTCCGCATACAGTTCGCGCGTGCGTTCACCGCCAATTTTCCCGATACGCCGATAAAAGTCAGTGCCGTAACGGTCCCGAGTAGTCGTACCGCCGCGTCTACCAGCTACCTTTACGGAAATTTCCTCTTCGTTATTCATCTCATCCTTCATGCTATCGCTTCATGGGGCAACTACTTACTTCATCAAGGAGTATAGCCGAACACTTTCCGGTGAAAATGTTCGCTTACGCGGCGGAAAAGAATTTATTGGCAAGGACGTAGAAATGAGAAACCCGGGCGGAACGCCCGGGCTAAGGAAATAATGGGTTTATTGGCGGGTGTGGAGTATCAGTGAGCGAAAAAGGAGCGGGCAAATTTCAAGACGTCATCATAAGGGATCTTATGAACTGCACGTCCGGCTCTGACCCGCATGGCTTCCTTAGAATCAGGCATATAAAATGGAAAGGCACGGGCATAAGCTTTACGGCATTCTTCCCAGGTTGCTTTCTTTTGTAGAAGTTCGAAGGTAGCCCGGGCGGCGGAATCAATATAGCCTTTCAGCGGGCGCTTTGAAGTTTCGTCCTGGCCGAAGGGTAAGAGTGCCTGAGCAAAGTAGCCGAACTGTCGGCGGAACGGGTCCTGTCCCTGCCTGATTTGTTTCAGTCGCCACGACTCCGGTTTTCTGGATTCAGGGCACAAAACATAGAGGAACACATCCTCAACGTTGTCAATACCCAAGAAAGAGCACAGGCGGGCGGCTGTCAGCTTGGCACATAGCAGCCAGTCAACGGCATGGGCACGGGGCGGCTCAGGCATAGTATACTGGGCTACCACTTCAGACAGTTCCCCCAGCGCCGGGCGGAGTTTCTCCGCCCGTGCCTTCTCTTCTTCTATAGGTAACATGAACCTTTGAAAAGTTTCCAGAGACCAACAGTAGTTGCACCAGGCACCGATGTGAACCGCCCAGAGGAAGGCATTCATCTCTTCCGGTGACATTCCATTCTCAGGAATGGTAAGGCTTTTACGGGCAAGGGTTATCATTTCCTGAAAATCACTGGAGGAAATCCGGGCCTTAACCTCTTGCTCCCATCCCCTGCGCTCTTCGCGCTTTAGCCGACCTTCCTTACGGAAGCGCGAACCACACTGCGGGCATTCTCCGCGCGGGAAGAGCATACCGTCCATGCAGTCCGGACATTGATATGGCGAGTCATTGACCATCTTACACCCCCCTGATTGACTTATATTTAGACGAGTCTCAGTCCTTCTACCGGACTGGCTCCATTACGATGAGCTTCTATAGCCTCCTCGGCTTTAAGACCCTGAGTATATCTTCTGCTCATTTCCAGCGAGCTGTGCCTGAGGAATAGCTGAAGCTTGAAAGAGTCCTTGGCACCTCTTAAATACTGTAGCGCGGCTGTGTGCCGCAGCCGATGCACGCCACCAGGGCCGTTCACTCCAGCACGCTGCTTCAATCGTACAAACCAACTGACCAATCCGTCCGTAGAGAAAGCCAGTCCCTCCTCACTAACCCACAAGTGATCAGTTCTAGCCCTGTCCCTTCTCATCAAAAGCCAGCTCCAGACGGCCTTAGCTGTTTTCGGTGAGAACGGAGCGATACCCGGTTTGTTGCCTTTGCCGATAACGTGGACAAGCTTATTTTCAAGGTTCAAATCAACCAGTCTAAGGTTTACCATCTCTGCCCGGCGCAGGCCTGAGTCTATAAAAAGCAGGAGCATGGCTCTATTGCGGATACCGGTGAACCGTGCACCGGTTTTGATATCCAGGTCACATACAGCAAGAAGACGCTGTAATTCCTCACGCTGGTAACCTTCTACCACTGACGCTGCCGGTGGTTTGAAATGTATATTAGCTAGAGGGCTAGTAAGAATATAACCTTCTTGAACGGCCCAGTTGAATAGCCGCCGAAGTGCTCTGAAATAAGGGTAGGCTGTAGAGGGCTTCGCCTGTCTGACGCGCTTCGTGCCGTTGCCAATTTCATACTCACAGGTTCGAGAGCCAACCCATGAGAGAAATTGCC
>CAZCKW010000095.1:0-4067 GCA_964499375.1 uncultured Dehalococcoidales bacterium | reverse complement strand
ACCCTTTCTGTAATTATACCGCCGCTATCCTGGCTGATAAATGGATAGCTCCCAGGCCGGGCACCGATGCTGCCATGGCTATGGCTATAGCCTACGTCTGGATAAACGAGGGCACTTACGACAAGGACTACCTGGACACGCATGCTGTTGGGTTTGAAGAGTTTAAGAAGCATATTACAGGTGAAGATGATGGAGTGCCCAAGACCCCGAAGTGGGCTGAGTGGATATGTGGTGTTGACGGGCGTACCATAACAGCTCTGGCCAGGGAGTGGGCGTCAAAAAGGACCATGCTGGCGGCTGGTATGCGAGGTGGCATGGGTGGCGCCTGTAGGCAAGCCTATGGTCATGAATGGTCGAGGTTAATGGTGTTGCTCCAGGCTATGCAGGGTCTGGGAAAACCGGGAGTTAACATCTGGGGAGCTACAATGGGGGCGCCAATAGATGCCTACCTTAAATTCCCTGGATTTGAGCAGGGGGGAATAATGCTGGTAGGGGATAAAACTCCCGTTAATCCAACAAAGCAGCATATCTACCGGACGCTTTTCCCTGACTCCATTCTAAATCCACCGACTCAATGGCTGAGCCCGGGTTGGTGTACCAGGTCAATAGAACAGCAGTTTATACCATACATCTATCCCGAGAAAAACAACCCCGAGGTTAGAATGCTCTATCGGTATGGCGGCTCTTATATCGGTACTATGACAGAAGGCAATAAATGGATAAATGCCTTTCGCAGTCCCAAGCTTGAATGTATAGTTAATCAAGACTGTTGGTGGTGTAATGAGACGGGGTTTGCTGACATTATTCTGCCGGCATGCACCAACCTGGAACGCAATGATATAGCCGAATTCTCCAATTGTGGTTACATGAGTCCTGATACTATGAGTTCGTGTAACCACAGGATTGCTGTTTACCAGCAGAAGTGCATTGAGCCGGTAGGTGAGTCAAAGTCCGATTACCGAATCTTCACGGACCTTGCCGTAAGAATGGGCATTGGGGAAGAATATACCGAAGGTCGCTCAGAGGAAGATTGGATCAGGAGAATCTTTAACTGGTCTGACCTGCCGAACTACATATCCTACGAGGAATTCAAGGAAAAGGGCTACTTCTTGGTGCCTTTGCCAGAACCCTATAAATCCACGCCAGCACTGCGATGGTTCTACGAAAGCAGAGAATGTGATACACCGGATTTTGGTAATCCCAAGAGGGGTACTGAGAAGGCTAAAGAGCTGGCAACGTATAGCGGTAAAATAGAGTTTGTCTCTCAAAGTTTGAAGGCCCACTTGCCTGATGATGAGGAGAGACCGCCTATGCCCCGGTATATACCCAGCTGGGAAGGACATACATCGGAGCTGGCCAGTAAATATCCCCTTCAACTTATCTCCCCACATCCAAGATTCAGTCACCACACCCATTACGATCACATCCCCTGGATATGGGATATCCCACATCATCGAATATTCAAGGATGGTTACTACTGGCAGACTGTTCGTATTCACCCGTTGGATGCAAGTGCACGAGGTATAAAGGATAGGGATATCGTCAAGCTATACAACGACCGGGGTGCAGTGCTGGGCATAGCATATGTTACGGAAAGGATGCGACCAGGGGTAGTTCATTCATATGAGGCGTCAGCAAAATATAACCCGGTTGTGCCAGGCAAGCCCTATTCTGTGGACAGAGGTGGCTGTGTTAATATTCTGACTCCTTCACGGATGATGTCCAAGAACGCTCCTGGATTTGCCCCTAATTCTTGTCTCGTAGAAGTGTCAAGGTGGGAAGCATAGGAATATGACTGAATATGGTATGGGCGCAGGTTTGGTGTCTGGCTTCCTGTCTGTGTAAGCAATAGATTTTAGCAGGAGGGTTGGTTATGAGAATTATCGATGCTCATGTTCACATGGATAGAGTGGCGGGCGAGGATATTTTGAGGATGGCCTGGGGAGGTGTGGAGGCTGCCATTATCCCTACACCGCACCTGATGAGTGGTTTGTGCTATCCTGAAACACTTATAGAGCTGTGGGAAAAAACTCTGGACTATATGGTGAAATATTCTGCATCGATGGGGATAAATTGTTTTGCTACCATGAGCGTACCATTTTACGGGCTGAACGCTGAAGGCTATGACCAATGCCTTAACAAACTTCCTGAATACCTGAAAGAGGATAGAGTGGTTGGTATAGGGGAGATAGGTCTGGATACAGGCAATGAACACGAAGTAAGGCTTTTCAGAGATCAGCTAGCTATTGCTAAGGAACATGACCTGCCGGTAATTGTCCACACACCTACGCCAGGTGAACCTCAGGTGGTAGCGGTAACCAGTCAAATAATCGACGTACTCAGGCAGGAGAACTTTCCCCTGGATAGGGCTATTATAGACCATACTGGGAAGAACACTTTCCAGACGCGGCTGGACTCCGGTGCTGTGACCGGGCTAAGTATATGCTACGACAAGCTAACCGCTGAGGAAGCCGCCCAACTTGTGATTGATAACCCCGGTAAAAGAGACATGATAACTATTGGCTCTGAGCTGGGTTATGGGGGCGCCGGGCACCTGTCGTTGGTAAAAGCGGCCTGGGTTATGAGAATGGCAGGCATGGAACGAGAACAAATAGAGCAGGTTACCTGGGACAATCCCAGGCGAATCTTTAATCTCCCTGTTGAATGAGTGGGCTATTTTACACTACCTGCAACGAAAGAGCTCGCATCTTTCCCTGTGGTTGTGTGCCCCATTTTACTTGGTTCTTGTGTGGAGAAGTGCCTGCGCTAATGCGCCTGCAACCAGAGATACCGAGTCGTTGTGTAATAGGGGATGAGAAAATGCCGCCAGGATTAAAGTAGGGAGATTGACTAATTTGGGGATGGGGAATAGAATGAAATTCAGTGGCAAGGGTTTAAAGCTAATCACTAGATGCAGCATAAGTTGGGGTGAGGGAAGAAATGAAGCTTAAACAAGGGTGGAGATTTAGCGGGTCCGTGGTGGCTACGCTTACGCCATTCATAAATCTTCTCAGAAAAAGGGGATTTAATCACCGGGGCATAATAGCTGTATCAGTATGCCTTGCGTTACTTATATCAGGGTGCAGTGTAGCTCCTTCGCCAGCAGAATTTAAGGTTACCTCCTTCACGGTGGCACCGAAGGAAATTATTACAGGGGAAACTGTTACGGTTACGACGATGGTGGAAAACATCGGTGAAACCGAGGGAATCTACCGTGCGGTATTGATTGTTGACGGGGCTGAAGAAGAATCCAGGAGCATTACCCTGGCTGGTGGTGAGAAGGAAACCGTATCGTTCAGCGTTGTTGTGGATATGGCTGGCACTCACAATATTGAACTGGGACAGTTCTCTGATACATTCAGTGTATTAAAATCCGCCAAATTCAAAGTCAGCAGCCTTGACATAACTCCTAATCCAGTCAGGGTGGGAGAAGAAGCAACGGTAGAAATAGGTATTGAAAACGTGGGGGGAACGGGGGGCACCTATATTGCTTCACTGGGGGTGGATGGAGTAGTTGAGCAGACGAGGGACATTACGTTAGCAGGAGGGGAGACCGGGTCGTTATCCTTTTTAATATCCAGGAACTCACCTGGTAGCTACAACATTGAAACAGGTGGCCGTACAGAAATCCTCGATGTAATAGAGCCTGTGCGATTACCCACAGGAACTCTGCTGGTGAAGACGTTACATGGTATGGGGACATTAAAAATTCAAAATGAACTGGGTTCAGATACGGTTGCGGTTCTAACCAGCACCGAAGAGCCAGATATTGCCTTGCTGGCAGTATATGTTCAGGCAGACGATTCCTGCGAAATTGCGAGGGTGACCGATGGCACATACTTTCTTTACTTTACGTTTGGAGAAGACTGGGATGACGGGTCCAGGAGATTCATAGGTAACCCCAGATATCAACGATTTGATGATGAGTTCGAGTGGGAGACAACGATATATAAGAACAAACGCACCTACCATATATGGACGTTTACCTTACGTCCACGCCAGATTGTGCTGAGTGAAGACGAGTTTCCAGACCTGGGCTGAGATGTGTTGATTTGGCTGACATACTG
>CAZCKW010000094.1:0-4084 GCA_964499375.1 uncultured Dehalococcoidales bacterium | reverse complement strand
TAACCCATATTAAGTTGCCAGCATTGAAGGATATCCCGGTAATCTTTTTGCTGGGATTCTTAGGAATATTTGTATTTCATATAGCGCAGAACTATGGGGAAATCACAGTTACTGCCGGGTCGGCTGCGATGATCATGAGCTCAGTCCCGATATTTACAGCTATATTAGCTACACTATTTTTAGGAGAGAAGCTTAGATTATGGGGCTGGCTTAGTATCCTTGTTAGCTTTTTTGGAGTTTACTTAATTGCTCTAGGAGAGAAGGAAGGAGTGAAGTTTGATTGGGGTATAATTCTTCTTCTCCTGGCAGCTATATCAACGTCAGCCTTCTTTGTATTACAAAAATCTTACCTGGAAAAATACGGTGCATTGCACTTGGTTACCTATGCGATTTGGGCTGGTACGTTGCTGTTGTTAATTTTTGCTCCTGGTTTGGTCGAAGAGATCGCAAATGCTCCGACCGAAGCCACCATTTCCATGATATATTTGGGGGTATTCCCATCTGCAGTTGCCTACTTCACCTGGAGTTATGCCCTATCAAGAGCACCGACATCAATAGTGGCAAGCTTCATTTACCTTCAGCCGGTACTTGCTATTGTTATCGCCTGGATATGGTTGAATGAAATGCCTGCGTTAATTTCTATGATTGGTGGTGTTAGTTCCATTGGAGGCGTATTCCTGGTTAACAAGTATGGATTGTCGCCAGGTGCCGGCACTTCGCCGAGGACCAGCGCTAATCATAGTCAAAGGTGAATACCTCTTCGACCTCCGCCGAGAGAGAAAAGCTTTCCTGCGCTCACCAATAAAACGAACAGAGGTGAATGAAAAGCAGGTTTCAGTACCCTATTTCTGTACTGATGCCCCCCAGGTCAAACGGTAATACTTTCGTGGTAGGACGTTAATAAGTTTACCCCCCCACAGAGAACGGGATAAGTGATACCTCCTGGAACCGTAACTTGAAGGCATGGGCGATAGTGTCCTTCTCAACGATAAACACGAGGCTCAAGGACAGCGGATCTTTTACACTCATAGCTACAAATCCGTATCCTACATTGATGTCCTTTCCCTGGTTTCCGCCACCAGCGGCTGTGATGGTCTCATCTGCCTCTGTGATGACAGCAACCTCAGACGACGATACACGCGTCGTCTTATCTGGATCCAGGCTCTGAAACGTGGCATCTACGATAAGAAAAGTATAGCCAGACTTGCAGGTGTATTTTTTTGTCCCTGCGGTCAATTTGGTTTCCTCGCGAGCACTCTCGACGGTGACCTGCCAGGAATCCCCGACGACAGGTACCCCAATGCCCGGTGTAGGAGCCGGTGGTGGTGGAGGAGTTGGCGCTGGTGCTGGTTCTGGCTCTGGTGTTGGTGCTGGTGTTGGTGCTGGTGCTGGTGTCGGCGCTGGTGCTGGCTTAGCACAACCAGCAACAACCAAACTTGCAATAACCACGATTGCTACAACTAATGTCAATAATCTACGAGTCATCTAATCCTCCTTTCTACTATTTTTTATCAACCCTTCCACTTATTTAAGTTCTCCCATACGCATCACCTCCTCGCCCTGGCTATCATTTTATCCATCTCGATACGGTGGAGTATTAAGTATTAGCCGCTTCCCAGAATAATGTAGATAACTTATATCCTTTGATACCAGGTGTGTGGAAGTTGTAATTTGATGGATCAATTTCGGAATCCAATATAAGCGCACAGTGACAAATGCCTGTTTTTGTCATGATAACTTTGCATATTAGTCTATTTGGATAGTCGACATGCTTAAACCCATGCTTCTTTTGCAATTCCTTTTCAAGGATCTGTATAGCTGCAATATCTAACACCCTTTCAGTTGTCATTTTAGATATACCTTCTATGTCATAATTCTCAATACGGCCACCATCATCTTTTATAGCATTAACTAACCTGTTAGCAATAGTCCCTATATTGAATTTGTCCGCACATTTTGCCACATATTCAGATGGCAGCCTCTCATCAATTGCAAGAGCTGCCTGAAAGTCCAGTTCTGGGTGCCATTGAGGAAGCTGGCCTATAATGGCCTGTGCCTCTTTCGCCTTAGGTGCATGTCCCCAAAATAAAATGATTTTCTTAACTTTTGGTTTAACTTTCCGAGACCGCTTTGACGACGTACTCTTCGCCCGTTGCACGGTTGGAGGAGACTCTTTTGATGGCGCAGACTTACCCCTTTGCCTCTTTCCAGACAACTTATCAAATATACCCATTTTCATACCTCCTAAAATTTATTCGGCCTGAGTTTGGCTGGAGATTCATGGTAATCTTAGCCCCATAATCTTCCAGCTTCCCTCTCCTTCCATGTCGTAATAGACGATGGTATCACCATCGAAGTCTTGCAACCCCATACCAAATATTGCGTCGTAACGGGTAATGGGGAACTCTGTGCCTGTGGAAAGGTTGTAACCGTAGAACCAGTAGTTGAGCTCCTCCTGCCACCAGCTATGACGGCTGTCTTGCCATACTACCATATTCCCGCTCACCAGCGGCTTTATTTGCCTGTGCAATTCGGTACAAATGGGAAATTCTGTCCCCGTGGACAGGTCATAGCCATAGACGTCGCTGTTGCCATTACGCTCATCCTGCCAGACAACGATATTATCGCGGATGCCAGCCCACCCCTGGTAAGCTTCATTGGTGCAGATAGCGAATTCTGTTTGCCTGGAAAGGTCGTAGCCATAAATATCGCCATTGCCATTACGGTCATCCGTCCAGACAACAATGCTGCCGCTAACTTTGGGGCATGCCTGGTGAGAGGGATTAGAGCATATGGGGAATTGCTTCCCGGTAGCGATGCTGTAGCCACGGATATCATAGCCATATTTCTCCCAATTGCCCTCACGGTTGTCCTCCCAGACGATGTAATCTCCGTTAATGTCAGGGCCACGCCACGGGCCAGTGGGGTTACAAACAGTAGTAATGTCGAATTCCGCTTTATTGGTTAAATCATAGCCATAGATATCGTAAATGTAGGCTCCCTTGCGGTGGTCGACCCAGATAATGATGTTGCCGCTGATGGCTGCATCCTCCTGGTCCCCGGCATCAGTGCATATCGGGAAATCATTCATTGCAGACAGGTTAAAACCATAAATGTCGTAGTTGCCATTACGATTGTCGTGCCAGACAACTATGTTCTTGCTGATTCGTGGGTCATAATGCTGGCTGGGCTCAGAGCAAATAGAGAAGACCTCTGCCGCGGTCACCTGTGGTGGGGGAATGGGTGGAGGTCCTTCTTGGGCGCAACTGCATCCTATGAGCTGGGAAACTGTGTTGACCAGCACTGTCAGAGCCAGGATCTTGCTAAACTGGCTGACCTTATCTGGTTTCTCCACTAATCACTTCCCCGTTTGGAAAGTAGCGCCTCCAAAACGATTAAAGTTAGATTGTGAGGCAAACATAATATACTATTTTGCTTCTTCCCTTGCGCTACTCCTCCGGTTGCAATCTAGAGAATGATATCAATTTGACCCCATTCTATGATGGACTCCTCTTCCCATCCTTGCCATGACTCAGATTCACAGAAAGGGTAAACAAACTCAAGTGCCGTTGGCTTAGCCTGTTTAGGAAGCTCAAAAATGAGAATCATTGTCGTTCCTTCAATAAACTCATAACTAGCTGTTAAATGCGTTAGATTCTCAAACTCTACGCCACGGGTGGTGAATGCCTTTTCTTGATATTCATTTTCTTCCAGGTCGATTAAAATTGACGGTTTAATTTCCGGGTTAACTGCTCCTCCGATGATTCTATAGCCCATATGTTTCACTTCTATACGGGCAACACTCAAATAGATAGCTACGAAGTCATACCCTTGCCCAGGCGGAGGTCTTCCTCCCCATTCAACAGAGGACATTCTCTCATTAGTTGGGGAGTATGTGGCTCTCAGATAAGGGGAATCTCTGAATTCAGAGGGCATGACATCGACTCTTTCTACCTTATCTAAAGTAATCGTAACCCGGCCGTCAGAATCCCCAATTTGCTCAGGTGTTGGAGGAGTAGGCGTTGGCGTTGGTGCTGGTTCTGGCTCTGGTGTTGGTGCTGGTGTTGGTGCTGGTGCTGGTGTC
>CAZCKW010000093.1:0-4175 GCA_964499375.1 uncultured Dehalococcoidales bacterium | reverse complement strand
CCTGAGAGCAGTTATAATTTATAGATATATAACTGTCAGAAGCGGCTTTAAAAACAAAATAAGGAGGGTATGCAGATGAGATCCAGTCTTATTGGCAAGATTGAAAAAGCTAAACGATATGCTCAGGAACCAGACCGCATTATACTATCTGGGCTTACGGCTGAGTTCCGTGGAGATAATGATAAATATATGTTGAGCTACGCTGACGGGAAATGGCAGTGCTCCTGTCATTTCTTCTCTCAATGGGGGACTTGCAGCCATACCATGGCGCTGCAGCAAATGCTGGCTAATATATTGCCCAAAGAGGCTATTAGCATCCCTGTAGAAAGCTAATCTTGAGGATTCAATTCCCTGGCGGCATAATCTAGAGCCTCAGCTACCACAAATAGAGATCCAGTAACACAGACGAGGTCATTTTCCCTGGCTGTCGATAAAACGGAGGAGAGTGCCTCGGTTACAGTATCAGTGATTTCAGGACTGCTTCCCTGTTTAGCAAATTCAGCAGCCAGTATTGATGGTTGAGCGGAACGGGCATGTAAGGAGCGTGTGACGGTGATGTGGGGTGAGAGGGGTACCAGTTCCTTCACTATCCCCGATATATCTTTATCACCCGACATTCCGATAACGAGGAAAAGCTGGTCGTATTTGAAGTAAGCTTTGATGCTCTCCACCAGCCTTTTTATCGATGCCACATTGTGGGCTCCGTCAACCAGCACCAGTGGGTGGCGGTTTAAAATCTGAAATCGCCCCGGCCATTCAACCTGGGACAGACCGCGTGCAATATCCCCGGCGGAGATGTTAAAACCTGAGGATGCCAGGACCTCCAGGGTGGCTACAGCGGTAGCGGCATTCTCAAGCTGATAATTGCCCAGGAGTGGAATAGTAAGCTGATAGTCGGACATTTTACCCTGGACTACCAGGGATTGCTGGCGAAGGTCACCGCCTGTCCTGTACCAGGTGATATCTTTACCCACCTGAACCAGGCTCGCCCCTTGCTGCTGGCAGGCATCTCTGATTACACGAGATGCCTCATCTGGCTGTGGGGAGCTCACCACTGAAGTACCAGGTTTAATAATAGCCGCTTTTTCGCCGGCTATTTTATCCAGGCTGTCACCCAGGACTTCGGTATGCTCCAGGCTGATGGGAGTGATGACACAAACCTCCGGATTGGCTACATTGGTGGCGTCAAATCGGCCACCCAATCCTACTTCCAGCACCTGGAAATCAGCTTTTTTCTTGTTGAAATAGGCGAAGGCGAGCACTGTCAGCACTTCGAAGAAGGTTAAAGGCTGCTTTATCTTCACATGCTGGCGTTCATGGTTCGCCGAAGTGGCTCTTGCTGACTCAAAGTAGGGCTTTAGCTCCGCCGTCAGACAGGCAAGGTCAGGTTCGGAGATAAAGCTACCATCTATCCTGATACGCTCCCTTACGATATGCAGGTGAGGTGAGATGTATAACCCTGTCCTGTAGCCTGATGCAGTTAAAGCCTGAGCAATCATAGCTGCTGTGCTTCCTTTGCCCTTGCTGCCCGCTACGTGGACTGTCCTGGCGGAAAGATGGGGGTTGCTTAACTGGTATAACAATTCCTCTATATGCCTCAGGCTGTAGCCGGCTGTAATATAAGAAATACCTTTGATTTTCTCATAATCTATAAAGCTATAGAGGTACTCAATTGCCTGGTTATAGTTCATTTTTCCCCGTTTTATGCTTTAATTTATATGAATCGTCTGATATTATCCACTTAATATAATGAACTTTATTGACAAACTACTCAATAGCAGCCGAAAAAACAGGAGTTTGCTTTGCATCGGGCTTGACCCCAACCCGCAGCTCATGCCCGACATGGGTATTTTAGAATTTAACCGGGCTATTGTCGACTCCACCTGTGACCTGGTATGCGCCTACAAACCTAACCTCGCTTTCTATGAGGCATTGGGAATCGAAGGGCTTACCATTTTGCAGGAAACCATTAAGCATATACCAGATGATATTCCCGTGATTGGCGATGCCAAGCGCGGTGATATAGGCAATACTGCTAAAGCCTATGCCATGGCTCTTTTCTCCACATTTGGCTTTGATGCCGCTACGGTGAATCCTTATCTTGGATTCGATTCCATAGAGCCTTTCATCAATTATGAGGATAAAGGGGTATTCATACTGTGCCGGACATCAAACCGTGGGGCTCAGGATTTTCAAGACATTCGTTGCGCTGCTGGTCCTCCGTTGTATGAAGCTGTAGCATATAAAGCCAGGGAATGGAATATTCATGACAACATCGGTCTGGTGGTGGGAGCTACCTATCCTGAGGAGTTGAGGAACATCCGCTCAATTTGTCCTGAAATGCCGCTGCTCATTCCAGGCATTGGCGCCCAGGGTGGCGATTTAGCGCTGGCGGTCAGCTACGGAGTGGATGCTCAGGGGGAAAAGGCAATCATCAATGTATCGAGGCAGGTTCTTTATGCTTCAAGGGGGAAGGACTTTGCCCGGGCAGCCAGGGATACGGCCGAGGGAATACGTAATCGGATTAATTACTGTTTAGCTTCCCACCCGCAGGAAAGCTAGCTGTGGATATTAATATTGGAGACATAGTTCAGCTTCGTAAACCACATCCCTGCGGGAGCTATGAGTGGGAGATAATCAGGGTAGGTGCTGACATTGGCATCAGATGCCTTAAATGTCAGCGGAGAGTCCTGTTGCGGAGAAGTGTTTTTGAGAAGAGACTTAAAGAGGTTATCTCTCGAAGTGTTTAGGCTTTGCTTCTCGTTGGGTTCTGAAACAGGTTAAATTGCTGGAAAGCAGGAAACCATGGCTCGCTGTATTTTCCATATTGATCTGGATGCCTTCTTTGTCTCCGTGGAGCGATTGTTTGACCCGGAGCTAAAGGGAAAGCCGGTAATTGTTGGAGGGGACCCTGAACGGCATGGTGTAGTAGCCTCTGCTTCTTACGAAGCACGGCCTTTCGGTATCCATGCCGGAATGCCCTTATCCGGAGCGCGCCGCCTCTGCCCCCGGGCTATTTTTATACCGACCCACCTGCCTCGTTACCGCGATGCTTCAGTCAAGTTTATGGGGATACTGGCTGATTTCTCACCATGTATTGAGCCTATGGGACTGGATGAAGCATACCTGGATGTTACCGGCTGTGAAGAGCCCTATGGTTCTTTTCACCGGATGGCAGTGGCTATAAAGGGACGGATACACGAGGAACTCAAGCTTACCGCCTCGGTGGGCATCGCAACGTGTAAGGTGGTGGCCAAGGTTGCCTCTGATTTATGTAAACCTGATGGGTTGCTGGAGGTGGCGTCTGGAGGCGAGAGCCAGTTCTTGAGAACTCTTCCTGTAGCAAAGTTGCCCGGTGTGGGTAAAAAAATGGAACAGGTGTTGGGAGGGATGGGAGTCATCACCATAGGTGATTTTGCCTCGCTTCCTTCGAGCGTAGTCAAAAGACGCTTCAGGAAGTTCGGGGAGGTAGTTCATCGCTATGCCAGTGGAATAGATGACCGAAGGGTAGAAGCACCTGGAGAATCCAGGTCCATCAGCAAGCAAACTACTTTTGCTCGAGATACACTGGAGCGATATTTCCTGGAGATAAGCCTTCATCGCCTGTGCGAACAGGTCAGTGCGGAGTTGCGACACCGCGGTAAGAGGACGGGGTGCGTTACCTTAAAACTGAGAGATGCTGATTTCGAGACAACTTCGCACCAGGCTACACTGAAGGAGGTTAGCAATGTCAGTCAGGTTATTTTTACCGCGGCTCTGCAATTGCTGAACAGGGCTTTATCGCAAAGAAGAAAGCCAATCCGCCTTATAGGTGTCAGGGTATCAGGTCTATCCGGGGAGGGAAGGCAGCTAAATATGTTTGATTCTCGAACAGAAAGGCTGGAGCGCCTGGATAAGGCTATCGACCAGATTCGGGAAAAGTATGGTACGGAATCGATAAGGAATGCAGGGTCGGGGCTTGACCCCGAATGACCCCCCACCAGGGCGGGCACAGGTCCCGCCACTAAGGTTGTGGTGTGGCTTGTTTCCTTGTGTCATTGTGGTGAGCCGACCCTATTTTGTCATTGCGAGCCGAAGGCGCGGCAATCTCACCCCACCGGATTGCCACGGCAGCATAGCTGCCTCGCAAAGACAGTGTGTGGTGTGGCTTGTTTCCTTGTGTCATTGTGGTGAGC
>CAZCKW010000092.1:0-4210 GCA_964499375.1 uncultured Dehalococcoidales bacterium | reverse complement strand
CAGTGGTGTCCTGTGGCGGCTTAGCCTGATATAGAAGGGGCCATAGGTGTTTGCGGCTACCTTTATCGCCCCAGCAGTCTCAATGGCATCAGCGGGAACGACAACGGTAAAGCCGGGGAGGGAGCAATACAGGGCTAAGTCCTCGATGGCCTGGTGCGAGATGCCATCTTCACCTACGGTGATGCCGCCATGAGTGGCTACCACTTTGACATTCAATCCTGTCTGAGACAGACAAATCCTTAGCTGGTCGAAGCAGCGGCAGGAGGCGAAAACGGCGAAGGTACTGGCAAAAACGGTTTTTCCTGAGGCAGCCAGGCCGGCGGCTATGCCTATCATATTCTGCTCTTCCAGGCCGCAGTCAAAGAACCGCTCGGGGAATTCGTGGGCGAAGAGGTGGGTCATGGTTGAAGGCGATAAATCGGCATCCAGTACGATGATATCCCTGTTTTCCTGACCCAGCTCTAACAGGGTTTTGCCATAGATTTCCCGTGTGGACGCTTCTGTCATGATTTCACACTCATCCTGATTCCAGCACTTTCATTTTGCGAGTCTACCCCGTGTGATATTCTCCAGCCGCTTCGCTCCTTTGGCATGAGATAGGGCGAATGACTCAGAGCTTCGACTCATCACAATAAACCTATGCTAACTCCTTCAGCGCCATTTCGGCTTCTTGGGGTGTTGGCGCCTTGCCGTGAAATTTTACCTTGTTTTCCATAAAGCTAACACCTTTACCTTTGATGGTGTGAGCAATGATGACTGTGGGTTTAGTTTTCACCTTCCTGGCTTCCTGGAAAGCTGATAGGATTTGATTGAAGTCATGGCCATCTATGTCAATGGTATGCCAGCCAAATGCCTGCCATTTCTGGTTCAAAGGCTCCAGGTTCATGATATCCCGAGTCCAGCCGCTGAGTTGTATTTTGTTGCAGTCAATGATAGCTACCAGGTTATCCAGTTTAAACTGTGGTGCCGAGAGTGCTGCTTCCCAGGTTTGCCCCTCATCACACTCCCCGTCACTGAGGAGGACATAGGTTTCATAATCACGATGGTCGAGCCTGGCGGCTAAAGCAACACCGATGCCGAATGATAGACCCATGCCCAGGGAGCCGGCTGACATCTCCACACCGGGGGTAAGGTTTCTGTCCGTGTGCCCTTGAAGGCGACTGCCCAGTTTCCTCAGTGTGGATAACTCCTCCACCGGGAAGTAACCGCTTTCAGCCAGAGCGGCGTATAACATTGGGGCAGCATGTCCTTTGCTTAAAATAAGTCGGTCGCGGTCCGGCCACTGTGGTTTCTCTGGATTGTGATGCATAACCTTGAAATAAAGTGCAGTGACGATGTCGGCAGATGATAGAGAACCGCCGGGGTGCCCGCTGCCCGCTGTGGCGATCATGCTGATTACATGGTGGCGTAGCTTCCTGGCCGTTTCTTTGAGTTCCACCACAGACAGGTTAAACCTGCTTGCAGGTGGAATGGTCCCGCTGGATGCTTTAGGGTCTGTCATTTATCGTTTACCAATTGTACCCAGTAGCAGCCTGTATGTCCAGAGACCCTGCTCATCCACATGATTAGTGACACTCCGCCTCTCCTACTGTCATTGCGAGGGGCGGGCCCTACTGTCGTTGCGAGGGGCCAGCCTTACTGTCATTGCGAGGGGACGGCCCTACTGTCATTGCGAGGGGACGGCCCTACTGTCGTTGCGAGGGGCGCTAGCCCCGAAGCAATCTCCACGCCTCATGCTGTCTTTGCGAGGCAGCTCTGCTGCCGTGGCAATCCAGTGGGGCGAGATTGCCGCGCCTTCGGCTCGCAATGACAAAATGGGGTAGGCTCGCAATGACAAATCGGAGAAGGTTATGACGATCGCCACCGCCTTCGGCTCGCCATGTAGGTTCCGTTCCAAATCTATGGAAAAGGAGAGAGAGATGAATGAAGCAATAATGGTGAATGCGACAACGGTCTATATCCTACTCGGAACGATAACACTGTTCCAAGCAATAATCTTGTATGTAGCTTACAAGTTGCTCACTGTGAAACGAGCACTAGCAAGTAAAGAGAAATAAAGGCTACGGTCTAATACGTTTTGTGAAAACCACCATGGCAAGAAAGATAAGCCCTGAAGCTAAAATGACTATGAGAACCCATGATGCCATGGTGTCCCCCTTAAATAGGTTGAGGAGCTTGCTAGTTACAGCGACGACGGCTATGGAGCAGAATACTGCAAGTAGTATCGTTAAGAGCCACTTGGTAATGGACATACTTCACCTCCAATGCTAATATCGACCCAGAACTTAAGTGTTAACTTTCATAATAGAACTAAATAAAATAACTGTCAATAACTATGGAACGGAACCGCCATGTATAATTGCTTGACAAATCACCCATCTATCTGAACGAAATCAGTGGCCCTGCTTGATTCGTGTGATTGGAGACACCTTATTGTGAGGTGTAGATTGGTTCGGGTATAATGCACTCAGATGATTATAGATTTTCATACTCATATATTCCCTCCCTGGATAAGGGAAAAGCGTGATGAATATATTAAACGTGACCCCTGTTTCTCATTGCTTTACTCTCAGCCAGAATCCAGGCTGGCAACTGCTGAAGAGTTGATTGATAGCATGGATGAAGCTCAGGTCGATTTATCCGTTGCTCTCAACATAGGATGGGTGGAACATGAGCTTTGCGTGGAAACTAACGATTACATCCTGGATTCCGCATCCCGCTATCCTGACAGGATTATTGGATTCTGTGGTATCCAGCCATGTGCCGGGGATGCTGCTCTAATAGAGCTGGAGCGCTGTGTCAGAGGTGGTGCCAGGGGGGTTGGCGAAATGAGGTCTGATATTCAGGGCTTTAACCTGGCAGACAGGACAATAATGGAGCCCCTGGTTGAGCTGGCGGTAAAGCACGATTTGGTTTTTCTGACCCATTCGTCTGAGCCTGTGGGTCATCAGTATATCGGGAAGGGCGATATTACTCCTGATATACTGTATTCCTTTATATTGAGCTTCCCGGGATTGAAGCTGGTCTGTGCTCACTGGGGTGGTGGCTTGCCTTTCTACGCCTTGATGCCTGAGACAGCCAGAGCTTTAGCCAACGTTTTCTTTGACACCGCTGCTACTGTCTGGCTCTATCGCCCTCAGATTTTCAAACAGGCAACTGATATTATTGGCAGCGATAAAATTCTTTTTGGCAGTGATTACCCTCTTGTTTCCCCAAATCGAATAATGGCTCAAATCCAGTCCGCTGAAATCACCGGGGAGGACAGGATTAAAATCCTGGGAGAGAACGCCAGGAATTTACTATCCAGGGATGAAAGGAGCGAAATTGGCACACGAATCTGAGCAAATCCGCTCTTTTATCGCTATCGAATTGCCAGGGAATGTTAGCAGCGGGCTGTCCCGGCTGAGAAGTGAGCTGGAACGGAGGGAGCATCCATTTGTTAAGTGGGTAAATGCTGAAGGGATTCATTTAACCTTAAAGTTTTTAAGCAATATACCCTTTAAGCAGGTGGATGAGATAGCGGAAGCAATGAAGGAAACCTCACGGGTAATTTCCCCTTTTCATCTGGAGGTTTCGGGTTTAGGGGCTTTTCCCAATCTAAAGCAGCCGCGTGTTGTCTGGGTAGGCATTAAAGGTGAAACGAATAAGCTGCTGAACCTGCAACAGGGCATTGATGCTGAACTTGCCCAGTTTGGTTTTACTAAAGAAGCACGCCCCTTTGTACCACACCTGACACTGGCTCGCATTAGAGAAGGAGCAACACCGGCGGAGAGGAGGGATTTCGGCGAAATACTGGTGTCTACCAGCTTTGAGTCCAGTTATCCTATCAATGTTGAATCCGTCAGCCTGATGAGGAGTCAACTGATGCCCGGTGGGGCTATCTATACCTGCCTGTCTGTAGCAAAGCTGGGATTTTAAAAAAAAGCCAGACAAGATTTCAAAAAAAATTATAGAATGAACCTGAACTCTACTTGAGTTTAATTTGCAAGCGAGCCTTTTTTAGTATATGCTTAAGGCAATCTTTTTGGACGGGAGGTGGAATCCATTGGAAAATAGCTCGTTTCCTAAATGTCAAAAATGTGACACCGGTGTATTGGTGCCCTTGTCGGATTTCGGCAGTCAAGGGGCAGCGATTCACTACAAAGCCTGGGTCTGCACCAATCCTGACTGTGGTTACAATCTCAAGATCAGGAATGGTGAAGTATACCTG
>CAZCKW010000091.1:0-4215 GCA_964499375.1 uncultured Dehalococcoidales bacterium | reverse complement strand
TTAAATCAAACATAGTGGTGCCTGGAAATAACCTCGACATTAACAATGAATACATCACCACAAATAACAATAATAAGTAGTGCTAAATGAGCTCAGCTATCTCCATCATCATACCAACCTATAACGAAAAGGACAGCATCCTTCCCCTGGTAAGCCGAATTGACAATGCGCTGTCTGGCTGTGAATACGAGATTGTTTTCGTCGATGATAACAGCGGTGATGGTACAGCAGAGGCCGCTAAAACTTTATCACCTCAATACCCCGTCAAAGTAATAATACGCAAGAACAAGAAAGGGCTGGCTTCAGCCGTCGTTGACGGAATCAAGCAGGCAAGCGGTCAGATTGTGTGTGTGATGGATGCCGATTTACAGCATCCGCCTGAGGTAATACCCCACCTGTTGACAGAAATAGACAGTGGGGCGGATATGGTGATCGCAAGCCGATATGTCAGGGGCGGCTCCTGCCAGGGCTGGGGTGCAACCAGAAGGATAATATCAAAGGGAGCCATATTCCTGGCACACCTCCTGCTACCATCAACAAGGAAGATAAATGACCCGGTATCAGGCTTCTTTATGTTTGACAAACGAGCAATAGCCAGCGCCGACCTGAAACCAACCGGCTACAAGATACTGCTGGAAATACTCCTGAGCGGGAAATTCAAAAACGTAGCCGAAGTTGCCTTCGCATTTCAATCCAGGAGTGGCGGAGAAAGCAAGCTGAACACCCGACAACAGCTACAGTACCTGGTGCATCTCTACAGTCTCATGAAGAGGAAGGGAGAACTGCTGAGGTTCGGCAAGTTCTGCCTGGTGGGACTGAGCGGAGTGCTGGTTAATATAGGATTGCTCTGGCTGCTCACCGAGATAGCCGGTCTTTTCTATCTCATCTCTGCGGCTATAAGCATAGAAACCTCCATAATCTCCAACTTCATACTCAACGACTTCTTCACTTTCTCCGACCGCCGCTCGCCGAAGCCAAAATCATTCTTAACTCGCCTGGGTAAATACAACCTGGTGACCCTGGCGGGGCTGGCAATCAACATGGGCGTCCTCTGGCTGCTTGCCGGGGGCTTCGGTATGTATTACCTTATCGCCGAACTGGTTGGCATAGCGGCGGCCACGCTATGGAACTACCTGGCCAGTACCTGGTGGACATGGAAATAGCCAAGGATTACCTGCATCGACTGGTTAGCTGGCAATACAGCGGGCTTTGCCTGCTGGTGATAGCCATACTGGTTATGCACTTCAGCACCATCATGCATCCCGGCGAATTCATCTTTGATGAGAAATTTTATATCACCGACGCCAGGCATATCCTGGCCGGTGAAGGCTCAGCACGCATCGAACATCCTCCCCTGGGCACCCTGTTCATAGCATTCGGTATATTCCTGTTTGGAGATAATCCTTTCGGCTGGCGGTTTTTCTCGGTGCTGCTGGGCGCGGTCTGCACCGTTCTTTTCTACCTGGTTTGTCGCCAGCTTAATATGTCCCGGGAGTCATCCTTCCTGGCCACCTTCCTGCTGTCTCTGGAAAATATGAGCTTCGTTCAGGCTGGTATAGCCATGCTGGATGTCTATAGCCTGGCTTTCGCACTGTGCTCCTTCTGGCTCTACCTCAAGGGCAAATACCTGGCTTCGGGGGTATCGATAGGGCTTAGCGCACTGGCCAAGTTGAATGGCGCACTGGCACTCCCGGTTATAATACTTCACTGGCTTCTCACCGGCAGGGTACATGCCAAAAAATTCATAGCCTCCATGCTGTTAGCACCGGCATCGTTCTTGCTACTGATGCCACTGTTTAATTTTATTATCTGGCACAGGTTCCTGAACCCCGTTGAGCAAACAGGAACAATGTTAAAGGTAACAGGGCTGTCTACTTTCGCCACATCCTCCTGCCCGGAGATGCTCAGCCGACCCTGGGACTGGATACTGAGGCCTGAGATTCTTACTTACTGGATAGACCCCCATTATATCTGCATGATAAGCCCCAGCATCTGGGTGTTAATAATTCCGGTGGTATTATATCTTATCTTCAGAGCGATAAAGGGCAGCAACGCCGCTATTTTCAGCCTGTCATGGTTCATCGGCACTTATTTAATCTGGATACCGGCAAGCCTTATCACCGGCAGAATCAGCTATGTTTACTACTTCTATCCTGCAATAGGGTCAATATGCCTGGGGCTTGCTCTGGGTTTATCCCGGCTATCGGATACTGGAAGTACCGGGCAAACGGGCAAGCTACGAAAGGCAGCACGGCTGGTGATGCCATGCTATTTACTGCTGCACCTGGCTGCCTTTGCCATACTGGTGCCGGTATCCTACTGGTGGAAAGTGCCGGTCTGTATCGCCGTGTATGTCCTGGCACGTTATGTTCTGGGTAAAGGTGAATCGCCGTCTTATGGGGCTTCTATATAGCATAATAGATAGATAAGTAATTATAGAGTTGCACTCCTCATTTCAAAACTTTGTATATCTGTATTATATTGCTCCCACTATGAAACTCTGTGACCCTTACCACTGCTTCTAAATGCTCCAGGGTATCACTATCCAGGGGTATCTGGTCCTTTGCTCCCAACGTCACCGTTAAGTATGTCATGTGTTTGTTTCTGTAAAGTATATAATCCGCCTCTCTGTAGTCCTCCAGGTCATAGACTCTCTCATAGTTTATGTTGTCGCTGGTATATAGCTGGTATATCCAGGGAGCTACTGTGGGGAGAGCCTGAACCTCCACCTGACTGGCAGGAATGGTATTCAGGTACTCAATAGCTTGTATATCGCACGGTCTCAGTGCCGTATAATCCCCCAGCCATTTATGTATTGGTGTGTTCACCATTAGTGGAATGCCTGCCAGCAGAATTGTTAGAAGCATTATCAAGTAAGGTTTAAACTTAAGTCTATAGTTAGTTATTACTACTCCCAATAATATTGAAGTTATAAGTCCTGTGAAAGTTGCCAAATCTCTGGAAAATCTATCGCAATTGTAACCCAGGAGTGTAAAGGCACCAACAGTCAAAACAACCATAAAGGATAGGAGTATATAACTAAGGGGCTGGTTTAATTTGACTATGATATTATTTTTATCCTCTGGTTTTCCTTTAACTATTATAATTGCCAGGATAATCAGGGCCAGTACCAATAAATATATTGTTCCCATATTTAAATAATGGGTGGTCCAAAAAGGTAAGCTAAAAGGTGCTACAGAGGTAGGCCCACCCTGGGTAACTGAAGTAGCCACGCTTTTCCCCAGTACTGGTAGCAGTTTGTGCATCCAGGTAGCCCAGGCAGTCAATATGGAGACGATAAATACTGCTCCAAAAGACAGGATTTTCCTTAGCATAACCCTGTCTTTTTTAATAAACTGATAAACACTAAAGCCAGCAATGAACAACAGCATTGAAGCCATTATGTACAGGTATGTAGAACTGTGTACGAGAGAGGTCATAAGAAATAAGAACCCTGAGGTTAAAAGCCACCTGTATTTACCCGACTCTAGCCATATGCACAGGCTAAATATAGCCAGGATACCAATCACAAACAAATTGAAGATATTAAATATTGTTCCATCGTCAAAATAATACCAGGTCCCCATAACTATAAATACACTTATATAGAAACTCAGAGCGGCAGCTATAAGACCATAAAATCTTCTAACCAGTATCCACAAGGTTATGAAAACTGCCAGTATTACGGCATAGTTGAATACACTAAATACTGTCAGTGCGGAAAGCCCCATACGTGTGAAAGGTATTAAAAGAGTAATCCCATAGTAACCCATGTTTTTTACATAGCTAAAATTTTCTGTGAGGTTAATCAGGAAGCTTATGTGGTGTGCTGTATCATCTCCTCCGGTAGGATAGCTAAATCCATAGTGCAGGGGAGAATAGACTAACACCGACAGAACCAAAACCATAAGTGTCCAGAACAATATTTTTTCTTTTGCTTTTGTTCGCTGTTCGTTCATCCGATAGTAGCCTAACATCATTGTAATACTGTGGACAAGAGCCTGGTACTTATTGTCATTGCGAGGGGCGCTAGCCCCGAAGCAATCTCCACACTCCACGTTGTCTTTGCAAGGCAGCCTTGCTGCCGTGGCAATCTGGTGGGGTGGGATTGCCGCGCCTTCGGCTCGCAATGACAAAACAGGGTAGGCCACACACCACATGCTGTCTTTGCGAGGCAGCTCTGCTGCCGTGGCAATCTGGTGGGGTGGGATTGCC
>CAZCKW010000090.1:0-4364 GCA_964499375.1 uncultured Dehalococcoidales bacterium | reverse complement strand
GACTCCAGGACTCCTGCTGCGTGATGGACGTAGTTTGACCCGGCAAGGGCACACTGGCATATGGAAAAGGTTTTCTCATATATGGCCTGTATGCCTGGTATCTTTGCTTCCGTTATCCCCGCCGAGCAGTAGTTGGGGACGTCGATGTAAGTCGCAAGCTGGGAAATTGCTGCGTTCATGAAGCCAAACTCCACCCCCCCTGCCTTATAGCTTAAATCATGCATATCCGCCATGCCGGGGATTCCGCCGTAAAGCACCGGAGCTCCGGGCTTTAAGAGCTGCGAAAAAACTATGCCAGCAAGCTCTTCAGCATGAAGCTGGGTTAAAGTTCCAGCCATAGTAATAGGAGATGTGGCCCCCGCCATGGGAGCCGAGGAGAGCGTTACGGGCATTCCGCTCCTTACAATCTCCATAAGGATCTTGGTAGCTCCCGGGTCAAAAGTTAAAGGGCTTATCATCCAGCTCGTTACAAATGAAATGAAAGGCTTTTCCTTAAGCTTTTCTTCACCTCCACATATCATGCCCGCCATAACCATTACATCCTTTACATCCTCCGGTTTCTGTACCGGCCCCATTATATGTTTTGTGGTGGTGGAGAGTGAGGCATAGAATTCATTAATGCTTATCTTTTCCTGAGGAATATCCTGGGCAGCGCAAGGTATTGTGTAGAAATGGATGTTTTCCAGTCCGTCCGTCAACTTTCCCAGATCAGCAATATCTTTCAGAGTACTCCGCCTCTTCTGTCCACTGCTTGGATCTATGACGTATGGGGCTGCTCCACCTGTTCCCATGTAAACTCTTGTCTTCTCCAGGATAAGATTGTGCTCTGGCTCCCTTCCATAAAGGATAACTTTTCCTGGAGCTGAGCCAAGACTTTTCTCCACAACTTTTGCCGGTATTTTCACCCGCTTACTCACAGGGTCGACATTTGCGCCGGCTTCGGAGAATATGTCGAGAGCTTCGGGTAAGTCCACTTTCACCCCCACCTCCTCCAGCAGCCTCAATGCACAGCCATGTATCCTTCCTATCTTATCCCGGCTTAGAGGCTGATATTGTCCACCGTTTAAACCCTTTTCCATTGTTTTACCTTTCTAAGTTTTAATGTCGACCCCTATTATACAGTAATTTTGTACTCGTCATAGCAGGTGCTACAATTTCATCTACGAAAGCAAATTGCGTTGGAATGGGAAGGCTGGTTTTCAGGTTAATAGTCCGGTTTGTACAGTTAAATCAACGATTGAGCGGATTGTGCAATCCCATATGTGACCTCCTGGTAGACATTATATGCAGTAGGCCATCATTAGATGGCACCCAGCCTATATATGATGACTTGCAAAGTATGGTTTAATGTATATATAGTTTTACATTGAAAGGAGCGATTATGTATCAAATAGAATTGGAGGCTAGTAAGCGGGAGATTTTGGGTAAGAAAGTCCGGTTTTTACGCCGAAAAGGGATTACCCCAGTAAATCTTTTCGGTCATGGTATCGAATCGAGAGCATTACAATGCGATACTGGAAAGCTTAAGCAAGTGCTGACCGAGGCAGGAGAGACGGTGCTTATCAATCTCAAGGTTGGTAGGGAAAAAACAGCAATACCCGTCATAATCCGTGATGTCCAGGTAAACTCGCTAAAAGACGTATTACTTCATGTAGATTTTTATCAAGTAAAGATGGGTGAGGAGATAAAGGTGGAGGTTCCCATTAGTCTGATTGGGAAAGCACCAGCCCTAGAGGTAATGCGGAACACGCTGCTACAGGAGATGGACACATTGACTGTGGAATGCCTCCCATCTAGAATTCCTGCCAGTATAGAACTGGACATCAGCTCGCTTACCAAGTCAGAGCAAGTGTTGCGAGTGAAGAATATTGAGTTAGAGGAGGGGGTTACTGTCATTAATGACCCGGAACAGGTAGTGGCCAAAATCAGCTCACAACAGGTACAGGAAATAGTAGAGGAGAAGGAGGTAACAGAGGAAGCGCTTAAAGCTACCAAAGAGACCACGCCACCTGTAGAGTAGACCAACAAGGAATAGTCAGCATTCAAAAATGGAGTTGGGACATCCATAGGTAGAATTATTAAACTGGCTTTTAGTCTTGCTCTTTAGCCCAGCTACTATCGGTCAGGGCCATTGGCATTTATTATTATGTCGATGTGTTCATGTGAAATATTACCTGGTTAAATCGGGATTGGCATCCAATGCCTGATTTATCATCGCCTGACAAGCATTTAATGAAACCCTATTCAAAGTCTTATCGATGGGTCATCGTTGTTCTTTTATGGCTTCTATATGTAACTTTTGGTCTGGTATCCCGTTCGGTATCCCCACTCATCACTCCAATCCTTAAAGACCTTGGCATAACCTATGGTCAGATGGGACTCATCTTGGGCTCCTGGCAGCTTACCTATATAGCAGTTGCTGTAATAGCTGGTGCTGTTATCGACAAGTGGGGAGTACGTAGACCACTTTTTGCCGGTACTATAATAATTGGGCTATCGGCAACCCTGCGTTATTTTCCCAGTGGATTTAACGGGTTTTTACCCGTCGTGGCGCTGTTCGGTGTGGGAGGTTCACTGATATCCATAGGTGCTCCTAAAGCGATTTCCAAGTGGTTTAGTGGGAAGAGCCGGGGTACAGCGGTCGGTATCTATTTGACGGGACTTCGGATAGGGGGGCTACTTGCTTTCACCACCACAAATAGCTTTGTAATGCCGCTAACTGGATATAGCTGGAGGCTTACCTTTGTCTGCTATGGACTACTGACCTTCGCAGTCGCGTTATTGTGGTGGTTGTTAGCCAGGGATGCCAAACCAGCAGAAGACACAGGAAGTTCTAATATAATTACGGTATTTAGCAGACTTATTAAGGAGCGAAACGTTCGTGTCGTCCTGTTAATAGGGCTATTGTCCTTCACCATTAGTCATGGGTTTACCAACTGGCTTCCCCAGATTCTGGAAAACGCCGGCCTCTCTCCAACAACAGCGGGTTTCACCGCCTCGATACCTCTCTTCGTCAGCATACCAGCCGTTCTGGTTATCCCCCGCGCTGTGCCACCACGACTGAGGGGACGGTTCATAGCTCTGCTTGCTTTATTGGTTACTGTAGCTCTTATGGTATCGGTGACTGCATCGGCCTCCCAACTAATTATGGGATTGGTCTTGTTCGGTATTGCTGGTTCTTCCTCGCTTCCCCTCTTAATGCTGTTATTGATGGATACCCCCGAAGTAGGCTCAGAGTATATGGGGTCAGCTGGGGGTATATTCTTTTGTGTTGCCGAGATTGGCGGGTTTGCAGGGCCATTACTAATGGGAGCCCTGGTTGACATGACCGGAGATTTCCTGGCTGGGACGGCTTTTCTGGCAGCTCTGTGTCTGGTTATTTTCGCCTTGACGTTCTTACTGAAAACCCCGCCTGCCTCTAAACCTGAAGCTTTGTAATCAATTGTAAGGACGTTCAGAAAGCTATAAAAAATAACGTCATATCTTCGGGATGCATCGGCAGGCAGGCAAACTAAGTGTTAGTAGTATGGCTGGTATGCCTCGACAAGGGACAGTGTAAACAATCGACCTGGTTTTGACAGGCTCTCAACATTGCACTTTCTATCTGATTACTGTGCGTCGCAGGCATATAGAGCATGACTAATGGTTTAATATCTTCTCTGTCTTCCTCCACCAAAGCCACCACTTTTCCTACCACCAAACGACCCGCCACCTCCGCCACCTCTGTCATCAGTGCGAGGTCTAGCCGCATTAACATTTAGCGTCCGATCCTTTAAAGTTTTTCCATTCAGACCGGTAATTGCAGCTTGGCCCTCAGACACCGATGGCATTTCAACAAACCCGAATCCTTTTGGCCGTCCACTATACTTGTCCGTTATGATATTTAGGGATTCAATCTCTCCAAAAGCCATGAATTCTTGGCGCAATTCCTCCTCAGTGACATCATAAGATAAGTTCCCCACATAGATCTTCATGTTAATTCTCCTTTCTTTAAATTATAGCTATTACAAATTAGCTGCTTCCCAGCTGTTTTTGCCGTCCCCTTGCGCTCTTTCTTGCTTTGAGCCGCGACTCCTGTCCCTTAGACATAGAATAACCCACCACCATATTCCAGGGATATACATGGGCAAATTATCTTCGGCCCATGTATATCCTGATGTTAAACTCCAGTATTACCTGCTCGGTCTCATTTTACGGTAGCAATCGCTACAGTAAACCGGCTTATCACCGCGTGGTTCAAAGGGTACTTCGGTGGCTTTGCCGCACTCGGCGCATGTCACAGGAAACATTTGTCGTCTGGACCCATAGCCGCCGTCTCCGGAGCGCTCTGACTTCCTTGCCTGGCGGCACGAGGGGCAGCGCTT